>OZ246415.1:952505-1050320 GCA_965231115.1 uncultured Candidatus Peribacteria bacterium | reverse complement strand
CGACCACGACAAAGAACTGGATTGATAATCCAAGTGAGCTCTCAAATCGTCTCACGATCAATGGACGTATTTACAGCTTCAATACCAGAGGAGGATCGCTCAATGCTGACCTCACTCCTATCACAGCGAATGGAAAATACTTCCTCGATTCGACACTCAAGACCGACGGTACTCCATCTAAATCTGCGAGTATGGATCTCGAAGGATTCCGTCTCATCAAAAATGATGGTAACAATACTTGTCCGACAAATATCTCTTACCGTCTCTTCACCAACGCCACTCTTCCAAGACTTCTCCAAAGGCCTACTGGCTACACTGGAGGCAGCTGTGGGTTTTAAATATTGTTTTTAATTTTCTCCAATGAAAAAATCTCTCCTCATCTCTACCTCTCTCCTCACTCTCTGACTCGTCACTGGTATCTATGCTCAGACTACTTGAGCTACTGGTACTATACTCGACAAGATGAAAGCAGTCGCTCACAGCTTCACACTTTCTGCGACTCTTAATCCGACTGACACTGGTCTCACTTCTGATCCAGTCAAAGGAAAGAAGACAGGAGATATCCTCACAGCAGGGGAATACAATAGACTCTTGGAATTAGTGAGTGAAGGGGGAGGCGGTAATGGTTTGGAACTCTGGAAATGTACTTGTGGTTGATATATGAATATGGTGACGACGAGCAATCTGACATTTGGAGAAACATGTATATTTGGTAATGGCGGTACAGCAAACAATGTTCAATATTCATCATGGTCATGTACGAAGATCCCGAACTCTGTTGGCAGTGTAAATTCTGAGGTTAATTATATACAGCTTACCACTCCAACATCTGTCACATTTGCTGAAGGAGGTAAAGTCCCTTTTACCAATGTTGTTTCTCAAAAAGGTTCTCAAATTACCCAAAATGGCGGTGAGATAACTCTCAAAGGTGGAAGCTCTTATAGGATTTCATCAGATTTGCGTCTTACGTCTCCCAATTCAGGAATTTGATACACCATAGTTGATAAGACGAGTTGAACTGGTGTTGGTGTCTTCGGTGCAAATTATACAGGAACTTATACTGACAGTTGGGGAGGAACATCAGCATTGGCTGTTGTCTCGCCGACAGTGGATACCACTTATTTTATCAAAACGAGTTCTCTCTCATGAGGCCCATATTCTACTTCGGGCGGAGGACATTTCACAGTTGAGCAATTAGGTGGAGGCGGCTCGAGTGGTTCTAATATTATAAAATGAACAGCTGGAGTTGGTTTTACAAATGGCCAGACAACCAGCTCTATGGCTTCAGTGAGTTTTGGTCGCACGTGTAATAATCCTATCATTACTGTCCAGTCTACGTATGATTCTATCTCATGTGGCAATGGATCTGGAGTTATCACTTGTACTGGGGATCCAGGATCGAACTCTCAGGACTTGCATGCCTATTTTGGTAATGTAACAAGCTCTGGATTTCAGGTATACCTTTCTACGACCAGTGGTGTATGGGTCGGAGCATCAAGCCCAGTATTTAATGTGAACTATATTGTTGCCTGTGATTAATATCTTAAATTCCATGAAAAAATCTCTCCTCATCTCTACCTCTCTCCTCACCCTCTGACTCGTCACTGGTATCTATGCTCAGACTACTTGAGCTACTGGTACTATACTCGACAAGATGAAAGCTGTCGCACACAGCTTCACACTTTCTGCAACTCTTAATCCTACTGATTCTGGTCTTACCTCAGATCCAGTCAAAGGAAAGAAGACGGGAGATATTCTCACGGCAGGAGAATGGAATCGCGTGCTTGAATTAGTGAATGATGGAAGCGGAAGTGGTGGATCAGGTTGGGTTAATGTCCCACTTACTGACACTACTCCATTTGATCAAGCTTGTGAATATAGATTTCAGCTTAATCTCAATGGTGTAGCCGATACTAGTTATACAGGGCAAAACCCACTTTTGTATGCAGGTGGAGTTGATCCTTTTTCAATTACCTATGTTTCACATGTGAGTCAGGTAAGCCATATAAATAGCGCCACTAAGTCTATTCTTCGGGTCAATGGTGTTGCAACTTATACTGTTACAAAGATTGAAAAACTCTGTGGCGGAGGTGGCGTTTCTGGCTGAACTTGATCTCCGGTTTCATGAAGAGCTGTAGCCGTTCGGGCAAGTGGTCACACATTAGCCATTCCGAGTGGTATTACTGATTGGCCAGATGCAATTGTTTGCGATGGTTATGGCGGCTGGGCGGGATGAACTGAAGTTTTAAGTCTAGACCTCACAGGTAATAATGTGGTGTGATATACACAATCAGAAGGTATTGGTGTTTTCTTTGATCCATCTACTGGAGTACTTGCTCGAGCAGATAGAGTGGGAGCATGTGGTGCAAGTGGAAATATTGCAGCTATCTGTGCAGCAGGGCGTTGTGTTTACGGTGGTAGTGCTTCAGTTTGAAGTAGTTGGATTGATGTGCCGCTGACAGATACTGCTGACTTTGACTCAAGCTGTGATTACAAACTCACCATAAACTATCTCTCAGGTCCGAATAGTGTTTGGATGTGAGCCTCTAACTGAAGCCATCTAGCATCAGGTGTTTCTACAAAATACTTATCATTTGTACATGGCTGAACTGATGTCTTTGGTGTTCGTAGTACAAATAAAAACCAGTATGGTTATCGAAATGTGTCAGGAGTGTATACTCAGTCAACGGAAGTTCAAATTACAAAGCTTCAAAAACGCTGTAATTAATTTCCTTCTCCAGAATAATTCAAAAGAAATGTTAGGATGATTTTTCTGGAAATGTTCTCTTCTTTTTTTGTAGTCACGGAAACTTCCATATAATAGTATTACTCTTTATCCTCGTCCTATGAAATCACATTTTTTACTCGCGACAGTTGTACTCCTCTCTCTCAGTGCTTGTAGTCTGACTCAGAAAAATACTCAGACTCCGTTGACTCCCGTGCGACCCATTACTGAAGAAGAAATTGCTTCATTTTATCAGCCTGGATTTCAGCTCATGCCTCGCAAGGCTGACACTCCAAATATCTTTCATGCGAATGTCGACGCTGATAGTGATGAAGAAGTTCTCATGATCCTGAATACGACGAACTGATGTAACACGACAGATCGTGCACGACTCCTGACACTCAAATACGACCATCAAAAAGATGCATGGTTTCTCGCTCATACACTTATCCTCGCTGGAAAGCAGTGACGTATTGAATCATTCAAGACTACACCTTCTGATGTCACTGGTGATGGACTTCCTGATGTCGAAATTGTTTCTGAGACAAATGGGTGTGGAGGGCCATGGACTGTCTACAAACAACTCCTCACTTACAAAAATGGGGAAGTAGTCGATCTCACATGAGGCATTATCTCTTCTCTCGAGGGTTGAGTAGGACTCATCATACGAGATGGCAAAAAATACGAAGTATATTCTCGTATCGGAGAAGATGGAAAGTGCAATCCTTACAGCATCACAACATACGATTTTGATGGGCAGAAATTTGTCCAGGGACAGACGGTGACGAGTACCTATAAGTATAAAACAAAATTTGACCTCTCTGGTGGTACTGGACCAGATATGTTTGACGATGGTTGCGTCATGGTCATCAATGATAATCCAAAAAAACTTCGCTACATCAGAGATGATGCTATGAATCATGTCTATCCTGAAGTGGTTTCAAAGTCATAATATTTTCTTTTTTACTCAAAAATCCTCTGTTTACGCAGAGGATTTTTTTCTACTGTGATTATCATTATATATTGTCAATTATTTTGTCGTTTTCTCGCTTTGTACGACCGTGTTTCTGCATAGAATAGAGCTATTATTATTCTTCTATGACCAAAAAAACCTATATATTCCCGTTGGTGTGTATTTTTGCGTTGTCTTCTTGTAGCCTTTTCCAAGAACAAAAACGTATCGTCATAGCTCCTCCAGAGAAGCCTCTCACAACGATGGAGCAATCTCTCAAGCTCCAATCAGACTACATCAATGGTCTTCGTCTTCATGGTGCGACTCAACCAGGAGAGAGAAGTATCTATTTTGATGCAAAGAAAAAAATAGTTGAAGCTTATAAGAGTGGTGATCGTTCTGTAAATCTCCTCCGAGCTTACGTCTACCTCGCGACACTTGAGGGGGATTATTCTCTGAAAAATACACTCTCAAAAGAACTCTGTCAGATTGATGCTACAACTTGCCAAAAAGCTGCAACACACGTTTCTGTGTCTGGTGTTGTCCGTGATTCTCTCGGACATGCTCTTCCTGGAGTATCGGTCGAAGTTCTCGGAACAGAATTCAGAACCACTGCTGATAAATCAGGAAAATATTCGCTTACTTTTGATACTGAATCTCCATCAGTTCTCCGTCTTCAGGCTTCATCTGCGAAATACATGATAGGAGTCAAAAAAATAAATATCGTCGACACTATCCGTGCTTCTGACAATAAACAAGAATTCACACAAAACTTCACACTCACGACACCATTTGAAACAGTGACCATCGATACAACGAATCAGACTATTGAAGGAAAAGGAACTTCTAAAACGGCTACTGATTATTCTATTGTGACACCCTATACGAAATATATGATTCCTTTTGACGCTATCGTCAAAGGCACAACTCCATACAAAGGAAAGGTAACTGCTATGGTATTTGAGTTTGATCGAAAATCAGGAGGCTTTCTCCTCGATGCTGATGCATTCGATGGTATCGAAGGGTTTGCGACGCAGCTTTTCGTGACTTATGGTATGCCCTATGTCATCTTTACAGCTGAGGACGGCTCACGTCTCGATGTACTCCGTTCTCACCCGATGACTATAGCTACTTCAAAGAGAGAGACAGACGAAAAAACGACGAAGCCAGAATTTCTCGAACTCTACAAGTTAGCGTACCAGGATGGACTGAAACAGCCAGGAAAATATCCAATTACAAATAAGTGGTTTTTTGATCACGGTAATCTCGGACTGATTCCAGGATTCTGGGTCTTTGATCGAGTGACAGGATATTGGGATAATGTCGGTATGCGATTTGCCTCTGAAAATCCTGATGCACCATACAATGTCGAATCGACTTTCTATACTGTTTACGATACACAACGATAATATCTAATTCCCTTTTTATGCGTTTACGTTTTTCTCTCCTAAGTCTCCTTGTAGCCATCGCACTTGGATGCGCGTGACTCTATTCTGTCTATGCAAACGAAGATCTCGGTACGACTCTTCAGGCATGTACTATTATCAAAGATGTCACAGAGCCTGTGACAAATGGTTCATGTTTTGGTACAAAACAATTCGATGGTACTCAGACAGTTCATAGTCTCGTCAATGGAGATGGCGAACATCATGATGAATTCGGAGAATGTGTCGCAGAAGGAGAGGGGACATGGGTAAAAAAAGAATGTGCACCGACGTATACCTGTAAAGATAATACAGCAGTCGATCTCGCCAATGCTGCTTTTATCTCAGCGCATGAACAGCCGTATGAAAATGCTCCAGAAGTAAATCTTCCTATTTTTCCACTCGCTCAAGACTTTCTCAAGGATATTGTTTTTGCTGATAATCACAGCGTAGCAGATACTGCAAATGGATGTGAATATACTTGTAATGATGGATACCGAATGGTCTCCAGTACTTGTACAGCGACAGGAGGTACAACGACAGCTACAACAGTTTCTTGTACGGTTGCTCCGACTTTTACCATCGCTGCTCCGACTGGTACCAATGCAGGAACTCAAGCTACCGCTACACTCAATGCGACTGCTACAGTAGCGTCTATCGTGCTCGCTGGTTCGGGGTATACGGGAGACCCAGCTGTGACTCTCACAGGTGGTACATGTAATTTTTATCCAAACGTAAAAGCAACTGTAAATACAGCCACGGGTGTTATATCAAACATTACTGTTTCTGCCACAGGTGTTACTGCTACAGCGACATCAAATGCGACTGGTACAACTGCTACTGTCGTGGGAGGAGGTTCTGGTTATATCACGACTCCGATGGTGACTGTGATGGGAGGGAATTGTACGACTCGACCAACTGCCACAGCTACTATCGATACGACTACAAAAAAAGTAACAGGCATCACATTGACAGGAGCTGTTGGCTGTAGTGCTGCTCCTGTACTTGTCATCGCTGATCCTACTGGTGTTGCTTCTTGTACTGCAGCACCGACGCTCACTATCGCTCCACCGAGTGGTACGACTGCTGGTACAGCTGCAACTGTTACTGCGACCGTCAATGGTACAAATCTCGTTGTGAACGTCACGAATGCTGGATCTGGTTATACCACTGTTCCAAATGTGACCATCACTGGGGGGACTTGTGCGACACCAGTTTCTGCTACAGCTACTATCGATACGACTACAAAAAAAGTAACAGGCATTGTCCTCAGTACGACAGGTACGACTGCTACTGCGACATCAAATGCTGCTGGTACAACTGCTACTATCGTGAACCATGGATCGGGTTATACTACTGCACCTATCGTGACTGTGACTGGAAATGTTTGTACGACACTTCCGACGGCTGTTGCTACTGTTGCTTCTGGTGCTGTCACGGCTATTACTCTTTCTGGTGGTAATGCCTGTACAGCTGCTCCGACGTTGACAGTCGCTCCACCAGTCGTCAATAATTGTAACTCAACTGGCTCTATAAAAAAATGTCAGGCTCTCGTCTGTACTGGTACAGTTCCATCTGATGCACAGTATTGTACTGATGATACCAAGATTAACGGACATGAAGATGTCGCTCGTGTTCGTCGTGCTGATGCTGGAGCATGTACTGATCCTCAAAAATGTGAATGGTATTGTCCTTCGACAAAGCCTGTTTATTGTGAGCTCCAGAATACTTGTGCTAAAACTCTCGACGAATGTGCGTGCCCAGCAGGTCAACAACAATGTAGCGATGGCACGTGTGCCGCTTCATGCAACAATACGTGTGCGACATCAGCGCCTTCACAACTCAAGACAAATATTGATCAGCCACTTATCCAGTGTGCCGCTGTCGATAATACCAAGACTCATTTCCGATATAAAATCACAAAAACAGGAGGCACTTCAGCTGATACTTTTATATCTGATCTCTACACTGTTGGCACCACAGTAAAACATACAGGCCCTCTCGCAACTGGTACCTATACGGTCACATGTCTCTACGGTACATCTGCGAGTACTGATGCTACAGCGATGCAGATAGGTACTTGTACTAAGCCTATGGAAGTAAAAGATACAGGCGATGTTCAGGGATGTAGTCGTATCTATGGATACAAATGAAATACTCTCTCAGATGATATGTGGAATGCGACAACGTTTGATGCTTCATTCCGTTGCGGTAGCCGTATTGCCTCAACTGGTATCACAAATCCATACCGTCTCATGATCGGTACTCAGACCCCAGCGTATCTCCAGTATGATAAAGTGATTTCAGATCTCTTTAATGGTATCGCTATCTGACCTGTCTCAACTCAAACACAGAACTACACTTTCTCAAGCTCGACCGATGCTTATTGTGCAGTCAAAGTAGGGGACGGTTATAGTACGAATAATAGTTGTCGAGTTCGTGCTTGTGTCGGTGCTGAATGTTCTACACCGCAGACATTTATCATCACACCATCTTCAAATGCTGTCTGTACTGATAGGACTGATTTTACCTACGACATAGGATGTAACGAAGACAGTACTGACTACACTCAGTGTGTCGCTTGGCTCTATAGTAGTACAGCGATGAATCGCACAGTCAAAGTCAAAGTAAATGGTGCCGATCAGGATCGTGTTATCACTTGTACATCATCTACTCCAGCTGGAGCACTCGGTCCAGTGAAGACTTGCGTCATGACTCTCCCAACAGGAGGAATGCCTGTGACAGTTTTCTCAGGTGACAATAATAGTTTTCAGACAACGCTCTATACGCTCTCTCGCGACACTCAATCACCAACTGGTACTCTCGAATACTACACGAATTACTCTGCGGATACCAAGCTTGATTCTACTCAATATAACGTCTGGCAGAGACAACCAATTACTGCTGTTATTACCTGTACTGATCAGCCTGGTACGAGTGACGGAAGTAGTTGTAGTTGTGCACCTTCTCTCAAAAATGATACGAATGGTATATGGTCTCTCGGTGTCCGAAGTACCAATGCTTCTATCGGTCCTGATATCATGAAGTACTCTCGTGTTCTCAATAATTCTACCACGACAACACCATACGCTGTGACAGTCTACGATACAGCGGGAAATATAGGTCCTGCCTACACGCCTGACATCGGTGTCGATACTGTCCCTCCGAAAGTGACGGCAAGTATTTCTAATACAACAGTCACTCTCAATGTGAGCGATTCTGCTGATGGTGGTTCTGGTCTCTGGAAACCAAATAATGGCATCCCAGTAGGAGTGAATAAAAATCCTCCAACTTCTCTCTACCCTGTTCCCGCTATCCTCTATCGTATTTGACTCAAATCAAATCAGGCAGCACTTGAATTTGGTACTACTTGTATCAGTCCATCAAACAATCTCAATTACTACCATCGAAATGAGGCGGGAGTAAATATGAGTCAATCGTTTTCTGTCGATATAGGCAGTCAGACATGAAGCGATCCATACATTATTGCTTACTGTATAGAAGACAACGCCTGAAACGTCACTCGTGGTGTCTACCCATCTGATCCTGTCGGATGTTTCTCATCAACCAACATGAATCCTGTCCCAACTGTCACCACCTACAAGACTCCACTCCAAGCATCTATGACAGCAAACCAATACGGTTACTCTCTCTCAGAAAATGCGACGAATGCTACATGCTTCCGTGGTATCCTCTCAAACAATGTCACAACTCTTGTCACCAACCAGTACAATGCAAGTAATGCAAATACTCTCAACTGGTCAACACCCGCTACTCTCAAAAATACCAGCACTCCAAACACCAATGGATACTACTACTTTAGTAGCATAGCAGGGAACACTCTCAGCATCAACAACACTCCAACTGGTACTGGTTCAAAAGCTGTCATCGTCGAAGGAGGAAACATCCAGATCAATTCAAACATCGACTACTCTGGTACAGACAAGACCCTCATCCTCATCGCACGAAAGAATACAACAACAAATGTAGGCGGTAACATCTACATCAATCCATCTGTCACACGTATTGATGCTATCATCATCGCAGACGGAGCACTCATCAATGCTACGACCGCTATCACAGGAAGTACTTCTACGACCACGACAAAGAACTGGATTGATAATCCAAGTGAGCTCTCAAATCGTCTCACGATCAATGGACGTATTTACAGCTTCAATACCAGAGGAGGATCGCTCACGACAAGTGGTTCTAAACTTGTCCAAATCACCACCAATACTGGTCGTGTCTTCGATGGCTCTACACTCACGACAAGCGCAACTCCATCTCAGGCAGCAGCAGTCGATCTCGAGAGACTTCGTGTCATCCTCAACGATGGAAATGCTCTCTGTACGACTCAGGTAAACTACGACACTCTTGCTGGATCGTCTCTCCCAACGCTTCTTCAAAAGCCTGCTGGATACACTGGCGGAACTTGTAGTTTCTAAGGTTGCTTTATTCATGAAAAGATTCACTCTCGTTTTATTTTGTATCTTTTGTTTTATCTGCGGATTTTGGATATATCCTTTTTTCATGTGAATATTCTCTCCATTACCTCCGCAGACTAAAACAGATACCAGTAAAAATGATTTGATTATTTCTTCAGAAAATTTGGTACCAATTATGGATCCAAAATTTGAAGAACCAGTGAAGGTAAAGTCTATCATAGATACAAAACTTAAACCCCTCATTGATACAGATAATCCTGAAAATCTGGATAGTCCCTATAAACAAACAAAAAAATCTATTCTCGATGCCTATGCTTCTTGAGTGAGAGATGAGGAGACAATACAATCTTTTCTCTATATAGCTTCTCTCGAAAATAATCAAACTGATTATAAAAAAGCTGCTACAGAATGGTGTCAGAAAAAACCAGCGGAATGTGCTGAGTCTCGCATGCCAATTTTTCTTTTAGGCAGTGTTACAGATGATAAATGAAACCCTATTGTTGGGGCTCATGTTTTTGTTTCGGGTGAAGAGGGGGCGAGTGTTGTGACAGACACGCAATGAAAATATAGTCTTACTTTTTCGACACTCAATCCTCGTCGTATACGATTACTCGTACAGCATCCAGAGTTTTCGTGAGGATCGTACACCTTTACTACACTCGATGCTCGTCTTACATTAGGTGCAAAAAATCAGATATTCAACAAAGATTTCAAACTCGTTCGCGCTGTTCAAAAAGTTGTTATTAATACCATTAAAAAAATTATTATCTCATGAGATGCTCGTGTGACAAAAGAGGGCTATCTTATAGAGAACAATTTTTCGAAATATCTTATTCCCTTTGAGAGCATTCGTACTTGAGACCAAAAAATATATAAATGAAATGTATCTATAAGTGTGTTTGAATTTAATCGCGAAACGGCAAATGAATTTCTCCAGAGCGATGTCTTTAGTCCAGTCTATAGCTTTGCTTCAGAGTGACTTCAGACGTACAGTATGCCTCTTATTTTTTTCTACGATAGTGCTGGAAAAAGACTCGAAGTGTTCAAAAAATTTCCTATAACCGTATGGACGACAAATCGTGAGCTCCAGGCACTCATACTCGAAAATGCTCAAGGAAAACATGATCCAGGATTTAATCCAGCGCAATTTGAGGAAGTGAGCTCTCCAGAAAATGTCGAAAAATACATCAAAGAAGATGAAAAAAAAGCTTATGAAGCAAGCATCAAAGACCCCAGCAAATACCCGATAACACTTGAATGGAAATACAAAAACTATTCACGACTCCCTTGATTTTTTGTCTATGATCAATCAACAGGTTTGTGGGAAAATGTCGGATACTCACTCGTGGCACCATCAACCGACATAAAGCATTCCATTCAATCTCTTTTTTGGACCAAAATATAAATCATGTTTTTCGCCCACTCTCATCTCCGAAAAACACTTCTTATTCTCTCTCTTTTTTTTGTTGCACAAAATCTGATTTTTGGAAACTACGATACCGTCAATACAAAATCGTGTGGATGATGTGGTGCTCAGTATTATTGGACTGGATGGTCTCCCTATAATGCTTACGAAAATCGTCAATATCAGATGGTTCGATATGGTTCTGGTACTATGTCATGGAAATGTAGTAAAAATTCGAGCAATGGCTGTTCTAATCCCAACTGTAGCTCAGGAAGTAGCTGTTCTATACACAATACTTCTTGTAGTTGTAGTTATGGTGGATGATCAGCGACGGGTGCCTACAATAGACAACCGCGATGGTCTTGTCTAGGATATCCTTGAGTGAGTCTTGCCAATTCTCATCCCGCATCTCCTGACGAGAGTACACCGTATACACTTTCTCAGAATTATTATTACAGTATCGTACCATCAAATACTGCGAATAAATGTGAGTACGTCTGTAATACAGGGTATATACATGTCGTCGAGGGGTGAGTGAGTCAGTGTCGACTGCCTATATGTCAGTCTGTTGCAACTGTAAGTATCGCAAATGCTTCTCCGGTTACATCTCTCGAGATTCCTTCGTCTCTCACCCTGACTCAAGACTACCCATTGAGTGTCGTCGAACGAGGAGTTGATACAGCTCAAAAATGTGAATATACTTGTAATGTAGGATTTGTGAGAGATACCATCGGTGGGGTGACTCAGTGTCGACTGGCTCGTTGTGACGTGAATCCTACTGTTAGTACCGCAAATGCTACGCCTGTTTCATCGCTCGAGCTCCCAACAACACTCCCGTATACCTTTACAAAGGATTATACACAAACGCTCGTGATCAATGGTACCGATACTGCAGAAAAATGTGAATATACCTGCGTGAATTGATATCGTGCTGATCTCTCTGGATCGCCAAAAAAATGTATCCCTATTGTCTGTACTGGCAATGTCGCTACGAATGGTACAAAGTGTAGCGATGATGAGACAAATCTCTCATGAAATCTGGACATAGGACGTGTCAGACGTGCGAGTCAGGCTGGCTGTACGGCGCCACAGAAATGCGAATGGTATTGCCCAGTCGATAAGCCTGTTTATTGTGCTACAAAAAATGAATGTGTCACAAATGCTGATGATTGTGGCTGTGATAGTGGTCAGAAAATGTGTGGATGTGGGCAATGTGTCGCAGGAAATGCTACCTGTCCAGCGAGCTGTACTGCACAATGTAATAATGACGGAGTCTGCTCCGATAATGAAAGCTGTGACTGTGGTGATTGTACGAATGGTGATGCTGATGATAGTAATAATTGTAAATCAAAAAATGGTCTCAGATGTACACGAGACGATACTGATCTATCATGCACGGCAGCGGCTTGCTGTCCTGCAGGTCTCGGCTGGAATTGTACGACCAATAGTTGTGAGAGTCAGTGTGGTACACATGTACCCAGCGAGCTCAAGGCAGGTATCGATACACCCTATATTGTGTGCGATGCAAAACCAGGTACAACACATTTTCGATATCAGATAACCTCAGGAAGTACGACCTATACTTCGTAACTTTTTGTTAATGGAAGCTCAGTAAAACACACAGGCCCCCTGATGAATCCTGGAACATATGCGGTGAAATGTCTCTATGGTTCTTCGAGCTCCTCTGTTGCATCTATGACGCCAGCAGCTTGTACAAAAAATATCATCGTAAAAGCCCAAAATGATGCCTCTACACAATGATGTAGCCGGATCTATCCCTACAAAGGAGATACACTTTCTGATGATATGACAAACCCAGTTCCATTTGATGCCTCATTTCGTTGCTGAAGTAGAAAAGATACAGGCAATGCTGTTCTTCCCTATAAGCTGATAAATGGTTCGCAGACAGCCTACCTCACAGCAGATCCGTTTAATATTCTCGGTATTGGATTTCTCTCAACACAGACCCAGAATTATACATTTCACGGTTCTTCTGAGGTCAGTTGTGCTGTAAAAGTAGGGGATGGTTATAGTACAAATGATACATGTAAAATACGTACTTGTGTTGGTACTGATTGCTCAACGCCGGAGACTTTTATTATTACTCCATCATCCAATACTGTTTGTTCTTCAGGCCTCAATTTTACCTACGATATAGGATGCAATGAAAGAAGTCCCGATTATGCAAAATGTGTTGCCTGGCTCTATCACAATAGTGGTACGGGTGCTTCTCCCATCTATCCGACCATCAAAACACGCGAGAATGGTGTCGAAAAATCTCAACCCATTAAGTGTGTCACAAATACTCCACCATGAGCTCTCAGTCCCGTCACAACATGTACCTTATTACTCCCAACGGGATGATTACCAGTCACAGTATTTTCTGGTGATACAAATAGTTTTCAAACAACGCTCTATTCTCTCACGCGAGATACAGTTCCTCCGGCAGCTTCAATAGCGTATTTCACTCAGGGGAGTGCAGAGCTGGA
Organism: uncultured Candidatus Peribacteria bacterium; assembly: GCA_965231115.1. Classification (GTDB taxonomy): domain Bacteria; phylum Patescibacteriota; class Gracilibacteria; order BD1-5; family JAGOOR01; genus JAGOOR01. The sequence continues at coordinate 1,036,880 of OZ246415.1, read as the reverse complement.
TCAGAGTCAGTATAAACTCTGGCAAAAACAACCAGTCAACGCGATCATTTCATGTACTGATAAGCCTGGAAAAAGTGATGGAAGTGATTGTGCTTGTGCATCGACACTTCTCGAAACGGGAGGCCAGCAGCTCTGGTCTCCAGGAGTGCCCAGTTCAAATCCAAAAGAGGGCGCTGATATCATGACATACAGCCGACTTTTTATGAATAATTCGAGTGGTCCAGCGAGTGTCACTGTGAGAGATACAGCAGGGAATGCGACACCAATTTCTGTTACGAATATCGGTGTCGATAGTATCGCGCCAAAAGTGACGATTACGACACCATCTGCTAACAAAGTAACTCTTTCCGCGACTGATCCTGTCGATGGTTGATCCGGACTCTGGAAGCCTGGCTCCCTCAGGCCATTACCGATCCTCTCCCCAGTCCTTCAAAAGAGTGCAGCTGCACCAGCTATTTTGTATAGAACTTTTTCAAAAGCAGCTTATTTGGCAAATCCATCGGCTTATGAATTTAATGATACATGTCTTCTGACAGCAGCCGACAATGGTGATTATTATGCCTATGGGCAACCAGGTGCTTCTATGACCCAAAGCTTAACCAATATAACAGCAAGTGGTGTCACAAGCTCCTTTTCGACAACGACGAACATGATAGCCTATTGTGTCCAGGACAACGCCTGAAACGTCACTCGTGGTGTCTACCCATCTGATCCTGTCGGATGTTTCTCTGCGACAAATATGCCAGCTGTTCCGACGATTTCTACAGCGAAAAATCTCCTTCTCTCAAAACTCTCTTCAAGTATTCCAGAGACTCAGAAATATGGATATTCTCTCTCAGAAGATATCCAAAATACTTCATGTTTTCAGTGACTTCTTGCAGGAAATATTAATACACTCGTGACGAGTCAGTACACGCCCGATACAACAGGGTTTTCGTGGAATAATCCGTCCTATATCCGAGGGGTTTCACCAGCACAGAGGAATAATCTATGATATTATTATTATACAGATACAGCATCTCTCCCAGCTGCTTCGACTGCCACGACACTGACATCACTTCTTACTCTTTCTGGTGTTCCGACTGGCACAGGCCAAAAAGTTATCGTCGCAGAAGGGAAAAATATCCAGATTAATTCTGATATACAATACATGGGGAGCGATAAGCTCATCGTCATCATCGCACGAAAAAATGCAAAGGGCGGGGGAGGAAACATCTTGATAGATCCATCTGCGGGTCGTATAGATGCCATACTTATCGCTGATGGTGCCATCATGAACGCCACAAATGGAGTTATCAAAAATACAGTAACACATGCTTCACTCCTCACGAATCGTCTCATACTCAATGGTCGTCTTTATAGCTTCAATACACGTGCAGGTTCTCTCTCAAGTACTGATCTATCCCAGCTTCCTGTGACGACTAACGCTGGACGTTATTTTAGCGGTACAACCCTTATCAAAAATGCTACCCTTACTCAGTCGACACAGGCTGATCTGGAACGATTCCGTATGATACTCAATGATGGAAATCCTCAGTGTACATTTCATATCAACTACCAGCTTTTCAATAATGCAGCCCTGCCACCTATTCTTGAGCGTCCGAGTAATTTTTCTGGAGGAACTTGCTCATTTTAGTAAGACCCTTATGTCTTAAAAACCTCACAGATTACTGTGAGGTTTGATGTTTCTTTGTGTGCCATAGGAGAGAAGTAAGCGGATCTTATTCCGAGTTAATTGAACTGCTTATAAAAATAAAACCCCTCATTTCTGAGAGGCTTTGTATTATTTGGTGCCGAGGAGTAGAATCGAACTACCGACACAAGGCTTTTCAGGCCTCTGCTCTACCACTGAGCTACCCCGGCGACAGGTCACACTCTATTGATACTCGCCAAATTGCAAACAAAAATTAATGTTTGATCTTGATCTGGCCAAATTCGAGCTCTACAGGCGTATCTCGACCGAGGAGGTTGATATTGAGCTTGAGTGTTGCTTTCTTTTCATTGATTTCCACGATTTTACCTTCACTTCCAGCAAATGATCCAGCGAGAATAGTCGCATAATCACCAATTTTGACAGGAGTTTTGTATTCAGCGTTTTTCTCATCAACCATTCCCTGTATACGTGCGAGTTCAGCTTCTGTGACTGGTACTGGTGTCGTACCTGCTCCGAGAAATCCTGTGACATTTGGCGTATTTCTGACGACATACCATGATTCATTTGTGACGATCATCTTGACGAGAATGTAGCCTGGAAATACGTTTTTCTTTGCTTTGACTGATCCTCCGCCTTTTTTGAGGGTGACGACATCATGGAGAGGGACGAAACAATCGAGGATATATTTCTCGAGGTTAAACATCTCTCTTCTCTGCATCATAGAGGTGCGCACGTTGTCTTCTGTACCAGAGATAACTCGGATGACGTACCATTCTGGTTTTGGGGCGAAGAGTTTTGACATAAGTCTTTAGGCGAAAGGGATAATATTATTTCTTGACTGGTTCTGTCACGGGAGTGACCTCGAGTTCTTTACCATCAGCAGTTGTTATCTTCATAGGCTGTGTCGTCACAGGAGAACCAGAGAGATCAGCTGCTTTTGGAGCGTGGATCATATTACGAATTCCAAACATACTGTTGCTGAAGAGTACTGTGAGGAGATACGTAAAGAGGCTCATCGCAGCGATAATCCCGACGACTGCTTGGAAAAATTTCTTTGTCTCTATATGTGTCGGCCATACCACGTGCTCGAGCTCGGCCATTGATTCTTTGATAAAGTTTGCCATAAGAAAGGTAAATAACGAACGAAAAATGCCCTAGGAGTATAGAAAAAATACCAGAAGAGTCAAATAGTCTCTAAAACTTGATTCCATCCCACACTTTTGCTGCTATATTCCTCGGTTTTCACTTGAGTGGGTCGTGGTGGAGATTGATGAAGGGGACGCTGTTTGCCTCGAGAAAACCACAGCGCTGCTCTCGCCACGAGCGAGAGATGTCTGGTACCATAAAATCAAATCATATAATACTATCATTGAAGACTTTGGCTGCCTTGTCAAAGAGTGCACGATTATCGGGGTGACACATCTCATATTCTTCTGCGGATCCTCCGCCATAACTGACCCCTATTTTTTCATTGAGATACACGAGTTCATCCTTTTTTGGTATATATGTCTCAAAGAGAGACTTATCCCAGTTTTTATCATAGGTGTTCCATGGTTTTTTTAGGTCTTCCGCTGACAGCTTGAGTCGACTATCATAGGAGAGTTGTCTTTTGAGGAACCAGTCCATTTTCTGGTCTGGTACGACTTCTGCGACACCTGTGTCACGATGTATATTTTTTTCTTGGATGAGTTCGTTCAGATTTTTCTGACCATCACCTATGACTTGTGGCTGAAAACCAGCGAGTATGCCCTCTGCTTGATAGTTGATACAAGTAGCGCGATAGACTGGTCCGATGATTTGTTCCTCGACGATGACCCAGAGACAGAGTTGTCGAGCGATACGAAAGGCTTCCCAGAGATCGTCATGATTTCTCACATAGGTGACGACGTGTCTTCCTCGACTCCCCAGTCGTGGCTTCACGATGACGGGCTTTTCGACGCGGTCAAATATTTTCTTTGCTTCTTCAAAGGTTCGTGCGACTCCGCCTTTTGGTACTGGGAGGCCATTTTTCTCACATGTTTTCTTGAAAACTCCCTTATCATCCAGAGTTGCGAGGTTTGCTTGATTGGTTGTTTTTGGCCGAGGGAGGCCTGAAAATATGATAATGCTCTTTTTTCTTGTCCCGGGGATAGGTTTTCTGACTATATAAGTATCGACGCTTCTATCGAGTATTTTTACTTCTCGCATCTCGAGTCCTCGTTTTTCTGCTTCTTCCCAGAGTACTTTTGCTCGAGAAAGTGTATATTTACTGGGTTTTTTTCAGAGATGCACGATTCCCAGGAGTCTCAAAAATCCTATCATAAAGAGTGATACATCATCTTCAAAGCGGCTCATGAGCCGAGTGAGTGGGTTTGCCCAGATGCCGACTTGGAGCTTTTCAAAAAGGATATTGATACTATCAAAATACCAATTGAGATAATGGGGAATAGGATTATTGCCACAGTAGGGGCAGCGGTGTTTCTTGAACATATGCCTTAGTCTAGTCTTTTTTGGCTTGTTTCTCAAGTACTCAATCACTCTTATGTGATGACAAAATAGGAGTTATTGGCGTGTATATGTTTACCCAACAGTAAACTGTTCGAGGAATTCGATTTTATTTTCGTGGAAGAGTCGAATATCATTGATGCCATAACGAATCATGGCGAGACGCGTGAGTCCGAAACCAAAAGCAAAGCCAGAATACTCTTCGGGGTCGATATCTGCTTGCCGGAGGACATTTGGATGTATGAGACCTGAACCCATGAATTCGAGCCATCGACCCTTACCATCCTTTTCCCACCAGAGATCGACCTCGATACCTGGCTCGACAAACGGGAAATAGCCAGGGCGCATACGGAATTTCGGTGTATAGCCGAAAAGTTCTGTCAGTATCGTTGTTATTGTACCCTTGAGGTGTCCGATATTGATATTTTTATCGACGACGATGCCTTCAACTTGCTCAAACATGATATCATGAGTGGCATCGATTTTTTCGTTACGATAGACAGATCCGAGCACCATAGCTCGAAGTGGTTTTGGTTGAGTTTTTATGAGATGGTTCTGGAGACATGATGTTTGTGTCGAGAGTACACGTCCATCTGTGAGCCAAAATGTATCCTGCATGTCTCGTGCTGGATGCCAGCTCGGGATGTTGAGGGCATCAAAGTTTTGAAATTCTGTTGAGACAGTAGGGGATCTCCAAAGAGAAAAACCCATCCGAGTGACTATGTCGATAATATCTGACTGAACGATTTTTATAGGATGCTGTGCCCGGCTTTGTCATTTTTCAGGGACTGTCATATCGATAAATCGATTTTCTGCTGTCTTGAGTTCTTGTTCTCGGATCTCTTTTTCTTTCAGCGCTAACTGCGCCTCCACGTCACTTCTGAGCATGTTCAATTCTTTTCCAAATGTTTTTTTCTCTTCTGGTGAGAGACTGGCGACATTTCAGAGCATTTCTGTGAGCGTTCCTTTTTTTCCCACGAGACTATTTCGATATTCTACGAGCTGTTTGAGGCTTGTGAGTGCTGCTATACCAGCGTTGATTTCAGGTTTTATTTTTTCTATATTCATATTATTTTTTCTTCATAATAGCAGGTATGGCGATGTGCCCTGCGATGACTTCTTGATGAGTGACGGCGAGGAGACTCGAGGCATCATCGGGCATATTCACTTCATCTTTTCTCATGATCATCTGGTCCCGAGAAGCATGTTTAGCTTCTTTAATGCTCGAAACATCAACTTCTTGGAGTTTTTCTATATAGCCAAAAATACCAGAGAGCTGTTCTTGGTACATCACTACTTCTTCGTCTGTGAGATGGAGACGAGCGAGTTTCGCGACATGTCGGACTTGGTCTTGCGTTGGTATCATAGTACACTATACTGAGTAAAAATTACGACTGTATCGTATGTATTTTTCCATCTAACGCAAGCCATGGCAGATAACTCCAATCAATCACCACTTTTCTGAGACATGACGGACATGTCTCGTACTCCAGCTGTCCCAGTATCTTCTACGACTCCTGCGTCGCCAGTACCCGTAGTGGAACCGACTCAGACATCTGATTCCCTCGCCACCATACTCGGAGGATGAATACCTGCTGCGCCTTCGACAACTGTTTCAGCTCCATCAGAAGTACCGGCTGTTCCTCCTACTCCTGAAACATCATCTCCTATTCCTGCTGCAGCTCCTCTTCCGAGCTCTGCTGATTCGATGGCATCTATACTCAGTTCACTCTCTACGGCTACACCCCCAGTTATCCCTATGGATATGCCCGCAGAACCGATGCATTCTCCGTTATCTCCATCTGTTATTTCTGAGGTTCAATCAGATCCAATTCCTGTTGTGCCTGTATCTGAAAAACCACAGGAAGAGAATGCTACTCAGAAAGTTTCTGAGATAGCACCATCACCATCTGAACCAGTTACACCTTCCGTGCCTCTTCCATCTGAAAATGTATCAGAAGAGGATCCACGACTGAAGCACTATCTCGAAGAAGATGTGATTTATAATAGTATGCTTCGTATTATAGATGCAGACAGGATACGCCTTCGTCTCGCTGTCCGATACATGATATTGATGTTTGCTATTTTTCTCGTCATTGTTTGGATTGTGAATAATCGTATTATCATGTTTGGTTTTTCTGAATTTCAGTGGCTTGCTCGTATACGAGATGCTCTTTTTGGCGTCATCGCTGGTCTTTTTTCACTCACGATATGGTTTGGAAGTGAAGTATGGTTTCATAAGTGGTTTCTAGTCTGGTTTTTCCGCATAATTTCTCTTGTATTTTTCGCTGCGGTCCTCTCTGCTCTTTATTTTCCTCTATGGTAAAAATTATTCGTTCTATCTCTCTTCTTTCTTGTTTGTTTTTTCTTACAGGATGTTTCGGTATAGGTGAGGATACCACAGCGCCTGTTGATGATTCTGGCCTCTCAAAACATTCATGAATTGGATATGAAGTACGTATTCCTGCATCGTGGGAAGTGGTGGATAATACCCGTATTACAGCTCCAGTACATGGAAAAATAGAGCTAGCGATGAAGTCTCTTGTGAATCGTCGCGGATTTATGAATAATTTTGTCATCCTCTCTGACATTCTCCAGACAGAGACGACTGCAAGTGCCTATGTCGAGCAGAGTATGCTCTGGGCTTCAAAAGAATATCTCACACTGACACTTGAGAGTGAAGAACAGATTACTTTTGAAGATGGCGAATCTTCGAGGCTTGAAGTGTTTCATGCAAAATACAATGAAGTCACAGAGGAGCACCTCTTTATGCAGACGGCTCGTATTTGTGGCAAAAAAGTATATCTCCTGACTCTCGGACTCGAAAATGACACTATCGCCGATAACTATGCTAAATACAAGACAATTCTCTCTACTTTCACGTGTAAATAATTATGCGATTTCTCAATGCCACCCTCGGACATAAAAATGCTATACTTTTCGGAGTGAGTCTCGAGATAAAAAAATGAGAATGGGTTTTTATTGATGGTCCATCTGGGAGTGGAAAAACTTCATTACTTCAAACAATTTTTGGCCTTTCAAGACCCCTCAGTGGCTCTTTTATCGATCATCGTGGTCGTGACATCTACATGCTTTCCTCGAAGGATCTTCGTACGTACCGACGAACATGTGGTATGATTTTTCAGGATCACAAGCTCATCCCGACGAAAACAGTCGCAGAAAATATCGCTTATGCTATGGAGATATGTGGATATTCTCCCTCTAGTATCCACACGAGAGTCCATCAAGTACTCGCAGAAGTTTCTATGCTTCACAAAGCAGACTCTTATCCAGAACATCTCTCTGGAGGTGAAGCGCAGAGAGTGGCCATTGCTCGAGCGCTTATTCATGAACCAGATATTATCCTCGCTGATGAGCCCACAGCAAGTCTCGATTTCGATAACGCAAAAAGCATCATCGAACTTCTCAAAAAAATACACGCTTTTGGTGTTACTATTGTTTTTGCGACGCATGATCAGGCTCTTATGTCCTCATATTCACAATACAAGAAGATCGATATCTCTCCGTGGAGTCACATTGGAAACTAATTCTACTTTTTTTCTCGTGACCAGTTTATCACATAGTCTTTCTCTCATCGATAGAATGGAATTTTTTGGCAGAGTGTCTTTTCGCTTGATATGCGACAACCCGCGAACCATCCCTCCAGTGTTTCTGGGAATATTTGATCAAAAACAAAATTCCCAAGAGAATAATAAATAGGGATACCATTATAGATTTCTTCTTCCTGAACGACGTGGGGATGATGTCCTATGATGAGTCGCGCTCCAGCATCTATCATTTTGTGTGCCATATCTTCTTGTTTTTGATTGTGTTTTTTCTCATACTCCTGGCCCCAATGTATGTTTACGATGACGATGGTATTTTTTTGTCGGTATTTTTTTATACGTTCTAGGAAATTCTCAAAATTATACGGTGTTTCTATCGTATTTATGGATATAAAAGCATATTTTTGATCGTAAATTTCTCTTATAAAATCCCTATCTTCACCAATTACTCCTATGCTATATTTTGGAAATATTTGGTAGAGCTTTTGCAACATATTTTCGCCACAATCTCTGGTGTGATTGTTCGCTGTGTTCACGAGAGTGACGCCTATATCAGCAAATTTTTTGATATCTCCTTCTTGTGTTATGAGTTTTATGTTCTTTCAGTTTTTCTCACACTCCTTTGCACCTGAAATAGTGGATTCAAAATTTATGACGACATCATCGAAACCTCTAAAAATCGTGTGATACCATGTAGGGGGTGTTTTTTTCGTGTCATATTCTTGATAAAATATATGCATTATTTTCTCAAAGAGTCACGGATATATTTCTGAATATTTTTGGAAATCTCTTGCCCAGTGTGTGTCTCATCAAAAGAGAAAAACTGCTTCCTGAGTTCATATTTTTTCACTCTCAAACATACCAAAAACGTGCGATGTATTTTGTGTATCAGCAGGGTGATGGGTTATGCTCTCAACACTCGTGCGATCCCATACGGAAAAATAGGGCTTTCTTATTTTTTTTGCTATTTCCTTACCGATGAAGAGACAATTGCGGCAATCAACTTCGAGCTTACTAAAGTCTTTTTTTGTTCCCCATGAGAGCGTATTAATACTTTTTTGATCATGCAGCTCAGCAAAAGGTTCTCGCACATGATGTGAAAAATCAACAGAGATTATGATGAGCACATTTTTGTTTTTGCTCTGGCGAAGTATATCATGAGCGACTTTTTCTCCGAGTGCTGTGATGGTATTCTCTCTTTTTAGTACCATGGGTATGATTGTGCTTTCTGGGAAATATCGAGCGATTCTCGTGATGTGTTCTCCGAGACCGTGTTCTACTGTTCATCCATTTGTATCAAACAGTTTTTTTGTATTTTTACTTTCATAGCCAGACAAACTCTCGGCTCGAGTACACGTATTTTGATAACATATTTTATGATATCCATCTGGGAGAGATTCCGCAGCCTGCGTTGTGAGTCCAAAATGATCTGGAGAAATGATGATAATGGTGTCAAAATTGGGCTGACGAGCCTTGAGTTTGGTATAAAAACTTTCTATATGATCTCCTGTTATTCCATGGTGAGGGAGAATAGCGATTGAGACTGATCGATATTCTTCAGATGAAAAAAGTGTTCAGAAAAACATCACTCCTATAATCATCCCCGAAAGGATAGAGAGTTTTTTATGTGATCTAATAAATTGTAACATCCCCCAGTGTTTTATAGACTGTTCCACCCCATTCTAAAACATCAAATTTTCCTGATCGCTCAAATGTACGGAGCAGTGCACTATCGAGTTTTGTACCTACTTCAGGCCATGCATAGTTCGGCTTTCTGAGGCTCGGATCGAGAGGATATGCTTCCATGAGTATTCTCATGCTCGATTCAGGTGTTTCAGAAAATGACAGTTTGATGTATTTTTCTATATCTTCGTTAAATTTGAAAGATATGAAATACAATGTATCTTCGTTAAATTGACTCTTCCAATAGTCGATAAAATCTGATTTTTCTTTGGTGGTAAAATTTATTTTTCAGAGCTTTTCTTCAAAAAACTGAACCGCATCACGTCACCATACTTGCCAACCATGTGTGTTGAATTGATACCCAGGAATGTTTGCTGAATAATAGAGGTAGGGGAATATCTCTGTATTGCCTGGAGAGATTATCTGGCTGCCATTGTTTGCTCGAAAATCCCAGCGTGAATTTGCATTAAAATCAGGAATGATTTTTGTAAATATTGCTCCGGGAATCATGTCCACGGAGAGAGATCGATTTTTACTTAGGCTATCATAGATATAGACTACAGGCTTACAGAGTTCTGCCAATGGCAGAGAGACGTAGTCAGGTGTGGTATAGAGGAGATAATAATCATCGACAAAAGCTTTGATTTGAAATACTGGCATGATTTTTTCAACCTCGTCAGCAGTGTACACTTTATAGTCTTTTGCTCCTTTTTTTTGTATGCTTTGAGATATAAAAAAATGCTCTGCATCAACAAAGGTGTAGTAGCTAAAAATCTCTTTTGTCAGTCATAGATCTTGTACAAATCCATTTTTATCTACTTTTTTTCCTTTTGCATTGAGCTTTATCACTGCGATGGAGTTCTTGACTCATGATTTATAGAAAAAGACGACTCATGGATATTCGCTAAATTCAAGAGCATATGAACTATTAAAGCGTTGAGTCTTCATTATATAATTCATGAGTTTTTCTCCGAGATTGTCATGGATAGACCATACGTCTTTTATTTTCTCCGGAGCATCTTCGAGATTTGCCACACCCTGGTAGAGGACATTACCAGTCGGGACATAGGACGTAAATGAAATACCGGCAGTTTGGAAATTTTTAGGATATTCAGTTACTGCTTTTTCTAGACCGACGCGTACGTTTTTTTCATTGACGAAATATTGTTCTATATTTGCTCCTCAACAACTTCCAGTACCTTTTTGTATGAGGAGTATGTTGTTTGGCATTTTTGTGATATTTTTGAATTCACCGCCCATCCATACCTCACTATACTCAGCTTGAGATCAATCTTTTTTTATTTTTATCATGATTGCTTCGCTTACGTCAGGATCAGAAGAGCCTATATATTTTGAATTATCATCATATGTCGTGACCTGGGCATTTTTCGCATAAACATAGTCTGCTGGATCGAGCATAATTTGTTTATCTTCTATCATTTTTGAATTGATATAGAATTGGACGTAACTGTCTTCAAACTCAAAATAAGGCTTATCGTGTCTGACGCAGAGTGTCGATATGCATAGCTTTTCTTTGAGTGAAGAAGCGGGTTCTATATTCACTGTTTGGGGCATTTGATTATTTGGTGTCGTGTAGACGATAGGTGTCTCTCATGATATCATTTTGGACATATTTTCTTCTTGCTGTACTGGGACTTCAGTTGGTGTTATAGTTTCTGTATTTGGACGGTTGAGAGGATTGTTACAGCTCGTAAGTATGAGAGCAGTGGTACAAAACAGTAAAAAGGATTTTTTCATAGTGTTTTCATTTTCTTTCTTTTCTTATGACTGTCAATCAAGATGGATCATTCTGAGTGTATCATTTGAAAAAGGAGTTTGTACTCTCAAGAACATTCAGTAAAATACATCCGAGCATTTCTATTAGAATATTTAACTATGACATTTCTTCTTTGAATTTTTCTGACACTCCTTGTTTTCTTTATTGTTGTATTTATACATGAAATGGGGCACTTTCTCATCTCTCGTATGAGCTGAGTAAAAGTACAAGAATTTGGTATCGGTATACCTCCACGTCTTCGGAGACTTTTTCGAGATAAGCGTGGGACTGAATGGACACTCAACTGGCTTCCTCTTTGAGGATTTGTACGGCTCAAATGAGAGGATATTTCTGCACCTGAAAGTCGAGATCGTGACGCTCTTCCGCAAGCACGATGGTGGAAACAGGTAGCCATACTTCTTGCGGGGGTATTTATGAATTTTCTCCTTTCATCTCTGCTCTTTGCTTCTCTTTTCTTTGTCGGGACTGAACCGCTTACACTCCATATTCGCGAGATGATGCCAAATGCACTTCTGTCTCATGTAGGAAATGGGACACATTTGATTCCTATTTTTGATACTTTGGAACAAGCAGAAAATGCAGGTGTCATAAAACGTTACCCGGGAATTATTCTCGATCCACTTCCAGGATCTATTGCTCTTGAGTCAGGTATTCATTCAGGCGATATCGCTCTCACAGTGGATGATATAGAGATGCTCAAGGCAGGTGATTTTAGTCGTATCGTATCCACTTATGATCGACCTCATAAAATCCGTCTCATGAGAGATGGTCAAGAGATGGTTATCTCTGTGACGCCCTCAAGAGGGAAAATAGGAGCCTATGTCGCTCCAAATATTGTTCCAGTGCACTACCAGTACTGAATGCTTTCCTCGCTCTATCATTGAGGATTTGAAGTGCTTCAGCAGATTTCATTTTCATTCCGTACTTTTGGCGCTATTTTTCATACGAGCTTTTCTGGTACAGCTTCTCGTGCTGAAAAACAAGAAGCAACAGCAGGCATAGGATGACCAGTAGCTATCGGTCGAGTCTTCGTAGGACTCGCTGGTCACGGCGTTGATATGCGAGCGATTGTTATCATGACGGCGATGATATCACTCAGTCTCTGAGTTTTTAATCTTCTTCCATTTCCTGCACTGGATGGTGGACGATGTCTCATTGTCCTTGTTAATCAGGTAATTCATGTTATCAATCCTCGATTCAAGATATCACCCAAAATAGAGCAGCTGATTCATTCTATAGGTTTTATGCTTCTAATTTTTGCCAGTATTCTCATTACTTGGAAAGATATATTTTTTCACAATTAGCAGCATGAAAACATACAAAAAAATTCTCTTCATTCTCATCTGGCTCCTGCCATTCTTCTTTCCTTTGTTGTTACAGATTTATGGTTATGAATTACAGAATCTGGGCATATCAGAAACTTATTACGGGGCTTTTGTAGTAATTTGGATAGTATGATTCATGTTTTTAGATATGATTTTGAGCAAAAAGAGAGGTGAAGGTGCATCATCTTTTGTTGCCATTTTTCTAAGCTTTTTTTATTAGATAGATTATTTTATGCGTCTCTTTTCCTGGAATGTAAACGGTATCCGTGCTGTCATGAAGAAATGATTTCCCGAGATTCTTCAAAAACTCAATCCTGATATTATCGGTCTACAAGAAATCAAGGCAAAGCCTGAGCAGATTATCGCAGAGACAGATATTATTCAGTCACTTGGCTATGAGTGTATTTTTAATTCAGCAGAACGTCCAGGATATTCAGGAACTGCTGTTTTTACAAAAATTCCACCGATGGCAGTCATGAATCGTATCGGGACAGAGGCGGATAATGAGGGGCGCACTTTGGCTCTCGAATTTGAGGATTTTTATTACGTTAATTCCTATATCCCAAATTCTAAAGACGATCTCTCACGACTCCCATATAGGCAAGAGTGGGACAGGGCGATGCGGCATTTTTTATCAGAACTTCAGAAACATAAACCAGTTATATTTTGTGGGGATCTCAATGTCGCGCACCAACCAATAGATCTCAAAAACCCAAAACAAAATGAAGGTGTGCATGGCTTTACTCTCGAAGAGCGTCATGGTTTTGATAAATTCCTCGAAATGGGGCTCGTAGATGTTTTTCGTCAGAAAAATCCTGCACTCGAATGAGCCTATACTTGGTGGTCAAATTTCAATAATGCTCGTGCGAATAACTCTGGTTGGAGAATTGATTATTTTCTCACTTCTCGCGCTCTCACAGATCGTATTGTGGATGTAACTATCCATCCAGAAATTATGGGATCGGATCATTGTCCTGTTGGAATTATTTTGAATTAGAGCTGTCATATGAGCAAGCAATTTAATGCTGTTACATTCAATACGCAGAGAAATTTTTCATGATGAGTTGTCCAGAGTATTCGAAATATTTCACGTCGTTATAGGGATGCCGTTCTGCTTTTGCAGGAAGTAACTCCAGAAATGGAGATGGTTTTAAGAGGCGAGCCGTGAACATCGCTCCACGCTGGTGAAAATATGATTATCGTACCATCTCAATATCGTCTTATTTCTCATGGCTCATTTCAATTTGGTCCAAAAACTTTTTTGATTGCTGATGTCCAGAGTGATGATGTGTCTGTCAGATGTGTGACTGGTAAACTACCACATGGTTTCATGAGTTCTGTTCGTCGAAAGACGCTGGAGACTCTTTTGGTGACCCACCATATGGATACGTCTCTTCTCGCACTCGATACCAATCTTCTTTATCCGTTTGAACGAAACACGTTTACAAATCTTCTGAAACAGTATGGTTTTTCTGCCACTTCAAATACTCGCTGAACACATTCACTCGATAGATTGGAACCCGCGAGCCTTATTCATCGTTTGTTGCGCTTGTATGGTCGGTTATCGTGAAGGAGAAAAGAGCTTGATTTTCTGGTGCACTCAGACGATATAGTTCTCAAAAAAACCCACGTTCTTCCATGGGTGAAAACCTCTGATCATGAGGCGGTTTACGGTTCATTTATTGTACCTACGAAATAATTTTAGCGTAAATTCTTTTTTCGGGAGAGAGGGCAGATCTCGTTTTGTATATCACCGTTACGTCTGCATATTTTCTTTTTGAGAGTTTATTTATCAGTAGTGGATTATCGGTGACTATAATGAGATTTTTTCATCTGCTTTTTGCGTGTTTTTCAGCAAAATCTATAACCTTGTCACTCATGCCGAGATTGTAATAGTCTGGATTTGTCGCTATAGCTCCAAGCTCAAACGTGTGATAATCAACCTCAATTATTTCACCACATGCAGTGAGCGTATCTCCATCGTAGAGTGTAATAAAATTATCAATATTTTGTTTGATATATTTTTCACTGCGTGGTTTTAGTCCAGATCCTGGAGCACTTTCAGCAGATTTTAATAGGCTATACAGAGCCTTCCAATCGTTTTCTTGTGCCATTTTCGGTATAATTTCCATTATCTTTCTGAGCATTTCTTCGATAGCCTGTCAGGCTCCATGAACTCTTTCTGCAGGTCATTCTGGTGGTTCTTCTCATTCATTTACTCTGTCGGCCATTTCTAAAAAGTATAAAAAATATTTTATTGTTTTATATTGAAATATTTAGTATGTCAATAAAAATAAAAAAAATCTCTTTTCTTGCGAGATTTCTTGTCTCGGATATACTGTGAAAAATCATATTATTCTATGCTCTCTCTTCAGTTTATTCGGGAAAATCCTGACATCGTTCGTACAGCGATAAAAAATAAAAGTACAAACATCGATTTTGATGCATTTCTTGCTCTTGATGAAAAGAAAAAAACACTCCAACAAGAAGTTGAAATTCTTCGTGCAAAACGTAATGAGCTCTCGGCGTCTATGGGCAAAGGGAAGCCTGAGCCTGCTATTCTCGAACAAGCCAAAAAACTCAAAGAAGACCTGCAAGTTATTGAAAAAGAGTATGAAATTCTTGAGGTTGAGCTGACGACAGAACTCAAGAAAATTCCCAATATCCCGACAGATGACACACCAATCGGCCATACAGAAGAAGAAAATGTGGTCGTACGAGAATGGGGGGGGATTCCAGAGTTTAGTTTTAAGCCTCGTGATCATGCTGAGATTGCAGCTCTTCATGGCTGGATAGACAAGGAGCGTGCTGCGAATGTAGCAGGTTCTCGCTTTGCCTACCTTATGGGCGATCTTGTCATGCTCCAGTTTGCTTTGATTCAATGGGTAATGTCGACATTGACCAATGAAGAAATTCTAAAAAAAATAATTACTGATCTCGGACTTACAGTATCTTCAAAGCCGTTTACTCCAGTCCTTCCACCCTACATGATTCGTACAGAACCATATGATGCGATGGATCGTCTTGAGCCTCGCGAGGATCGTTACAAAATCGAAGGGCAAGACCTCTGGCTCCAGGGAAGTGCTGAACACGTTCTCGGTTCTATGCATGCCAATGAAATTTTCAATGAATCTCAAATGCCCGTTCGTTATATTTGATACGCGACTTCTTTCCGTGGCGAAGCTGGTACGTACGGCAAAGATATGGAAGGCATTATCCGTATGCATCAATTCGACAAGCTCGAGATGGAGAGTTTCTCTTGTGCTGAAACGTCTCATGAAGAACACCTCCTCTTTTCTGGTATCCAAGAGTATCTCATGCAAGAACTCAAAATCCCATACCGAAAACTCCAAAAATGTACGTTTGATATCGGAAAGCCAAATGCGAAGGGCTCTGATATCGAGGCATGGCTCCCAGGACAGGGTAAATATCGTGAAACACATACAGCTGACTACATGACTGACTATCAGGCACGTCGTCTTCAGACTCGTGTCCGTCGTGAAAGTGGCGAACTCGAACTCATCCATACCAACGATGCAACCGCTTTCGCATGCGGACGAGCTATGATTGCCATTCTCGAAAACTACCAAAATGAAGACGGTACTGTTCGTGTGCCAGAAGTGCTCGTTCCTTTTCTCGGTAAAAAGGTGCTCTAGATTTGATTTTCAGGGCTTTATAGGGTAATATTTACTTAACTATGGCTGATACACTTCAACTCCCATCAACAAATAAGCGAAAACTTATTTTTGTAAGTATTCTTTTTTTGTGTTTTCTGATTGTATTATGATTCGTCCTGACTCTCTCAAATACCAATAAGAGTGAAAATGCAAAAGGCTTCAAGCCAAAGACAAAAGAAGTAGTTATCTGGTCTGTAAATATGGCTCCAACTCTTTTTGAGACACTCAATAAGGGATACAATGACTACCTCAACAGAAATGATATGAAGCTGAGAGTACGGGATTTTGGTTCTTATGAAGATCTTCTCGATGTATTACCACGAGTGGTCCAGCTCGGTGCTGCGCCAGATATTATCCTTGTTCCGAATCATGGTGGAAATCTCTATGTTGACCCGTATGTCGTTGCTCTCGGTGAGGATCTCATCGATTTTTCTGATTTTGAAAATAGATTTCACCCTCTCTTTGTTGATGAGCTTCAGTTTGAAGAAAAACAAAAAGGGAAGGGTGCTGATAAAATTGTTCGTGGGCTTCGTGGTATACCTGTTGGATTTGAGCCTCTCGGAATCTACTACAATCGAAATATCATGCCGACTACTCCAACATCATGGAAGAACATAGGAGAACTACTCTCTGATGACGCGAAAAAAAATAAACTTTCAGCTGTTTCTCTCTGATATGGTCGTGCGACACCGGATAGTGGAGATGTCCTACCCATCTTAACTATTCAATATAAAGGTATTAATTTTAATTCGTACACGACACTTGATTCAGTTGAGTCTCGCTCTATCATCGATCGTCTTCTTGAGTATCGTCGAGAACCAAATAATCTTTCTCAATTTAAGGATGCATTTGATAATACACTTACTGCTACTGATCTTTTTGTTCGTGGAAAGGTGGCAACGCTTGTATGATACCCATCGACAGAGAGAGAAATACTTCTCGCAGAAAAACGAGCTAAGAAAGATAAAGCACTTGACCCAGAGTTTATAAAAAATCTCCGATGGACGACGCTTCCTCAGGTAGAAGAAGATGCAAAAAAACAGACAAATCTTGCTCGATTTATGTATTTTTCTATGACGAAAAATGGAATCAATCGTAACAAAGAGAAACCAAGTAATGATCCAGTAATAAAGTTTATGCAGTATCTCGCGACTGCAAAAGCACAGCAGACATTTTTTGAAAACTATGAATATTATCTCCCATCTCAGATGTCACTGCTCAAGTCTGAAAAAGATGCGCAGATCGACAAGCAGACTGGTGAGTTTCGTATGACAGTGGGGGATTGGTATGTCGAAACACAAAAATTTATCGCCTATGACATGGGAGTTCCTCAACTCTTTGGAAACATTGTCGAAAAAGCTTTTGACGAGCCAGGTGCTACATCGAGCGTGATAGCAAAAAATATTCTGGACTACCTCAGTTGTCACATCAAACATTTATCTGATCCAGATACCTACGATCAAGCATGTGGATGTACAACAGATACACAATCAAACAATAATCATTACTGGCCTATTTGTGAGTGGGGTGTCTAAGTTCTTGATGGCAGGGTAAAGTTGTTAAATTGATGCTCTTCTTATAATATGTTTATGAAAAAAATATTTAGTTCTTGTGTGCGTTTGTTTTTTTGTTTTTTGGCTCGTCTCTGTATCCTCCGTCATAAACCATTTATCATAGGTGTTACTGGATCTTTTGGGAAAACAACAGTTCGTCACATCATCACTGAGATACTTCGTCGCGCAGGAAGAGATGTTTTTTCTCCGGAGTGAAATTATAATGGTGAGTGGGGGCTCGCCCTTTCTATTCTTCAGGTTCGGAGCGGTGGACACAGTCCTCGTGCTTGGTTGGCTGCTTTTTTTACAGCATTTTGGACACTTGTTCGATCGGATTACCCACATATTCTTGTTCTTGAATACGGTGTAGATCATGCTGGTGAGATGGATACACAGGTACGAATAACTGAACCAGACATAGCTCTTTTTACGAAATTATCACCGAGCCACATAGAGTGATTTGGGACGGCTGAGAAATACTTCGATGAAAAGAAAAAATTACTTCGTAGAAAAAATAAAAATACTTTTGCTATCGGAAATGGTGACGATGGTCATCAATCTGATTTTGTGTGTCAGCTCTGGTATGGTCGCGATGCTCGTCGCAGCGATCTCGTCTTCTCAAATATTCTCGAACATCCTGATGGCCTCGAAGCAGATTTTTCTTATAAGTGAGATTCATACCACATAGTTTCTCCGATACTTGGTGCGCATCATATGGAGCTTCTTGCGGGTGCATTTTTGGTCGCAGATGAAGCAGGTATACCACCCCTCGATACGATTTCTTTTCTCCGACATATCCACCTCCCTCATGCGAGAGGAAATCTACTGCGATGACTCCACGATAGTCTCATCATCGACGGGACTTATAACGGAGGATTTGATCCAATTATTGCTGGCGTAGAGATGCTTGCACGACTTGCAAAAACTGAATGACGAAAAACTATTGCCCTCCTCGGCGATATGCGAGAGCTCGGTGCTCTCGAACGTGAGAGACATGAAGAACTCTGGGAAAAACTACGTACTTTTGACATCGATCATTATATTTTTGTTGGTGCTGTTTCGTGCGAAGTGATTCAACCACTTATTGATGAAAATTGGCGAGAAAAAACTTTTTTCACCCTCGACTCCCGTGTAGCAGGAGAGTATATTCGCGCACTTCTTGCCGCAGATCCAGATAAGTATCTCCTCTTTGCAAAATGAAGTCAGAATACTATTTACCTCGAAGAAGCCCTCAAATATTTTATCTTCCCAGAAGAGTATCTCAAACTCGTACGACAAGAAGATCTCTATGTAAAAAAGAAAGGAGATTTTTATAAAATGCTCGAGATGTAAACACGGTAA
This sequence comes from uncultured Candidatus Peribacteria bacterium, assembly GCA_965231115.1. GTDB lineage: Bacteria > Patescibacteriota > Gracilibacteria > BD1-5 > JAGOOR01 > JAGOOR01. Next base: position 1,017,799 of record OZ246415.1, on the reverse strand, counting down.
CTCTAAAATTTTAATAACATTATTTATGCTCAAGCTCTTCGCTATTTTTATCTCTACTCTTGTTCTCTTTCTCGCGATAGACGCAGTGTGGATATCTCTCTTTGGTACCAAGTGGTACGCACAGTATCTCTCACATCTTACCTCTGGTAAAGTTGCTATCATACCAGCACTTCTTTTTTATACGATTTATATCGGAGGCATGATATATTTCGTTATTTATCCAGCACTCTTTACTACGATTCCTCTTTCAGAGATATTTCTCCGAGGTGCGTTACTCTGATTTTTTGCATACAGTACATACGATCTCACAAACCAAGTCTTTATGAAAAATTGGCCATGGTTTATCACGATTACGGATATTCTCTGGTGAGCTTTTATTACGGGAACTGTATCGACATTGATAGTGAAATTTTTTAGATAATTTTATGTTTTCAATTTTTCTTGCACTCTGTGTCATACTTTTTTTCTGGATGACAGGTTGGTATTTTGTCGCACGATTTTTCAGGCGCACTGATATCGTCGACATGGTATGGTGATTGAGTTATGGCGTTATAGCATTGTTTTCTTTTTTCTTTTTTCATTCTTCTTCTCTTGCGATTGTTCCACTTGTGTTCATCGTTCTTTGGTCTCTTCGTCTCACACATCACATTATTCTCCGCTTGAAAAATCATGAAGAAGATTCACGATATGCGGCATTTCGTATTTCGTGGTGAAAATATTTTTATCTCAAATCATATTTTTATATTTTTCTTTTGCAGTGATTTTTTATTGCGATTATTTCTCTTCCGATGTTATTTATTTTTTCTAAAAATATCTCTCTCACTCCTCAGTTTTTAATTGGTTGAATACTCTGGATATTATGATTCTTATGCGAATTATTCGCTGATGGGCAGATGAATATTTTTCGTCGTGATAGAGAAAATAAATGAAAAATAATTCAATCATGACTCTGGAAATATTCTCGTCATCCGAATTATTTTTGAGAACTTCTCATGTGGTGGAGCGTGTGGATTATGAGTATGAATAGTATTCAATATTTTATTGGTATATTGAGTCCATTACTCCTCACATACATCATAGTGTATGTTACTGGAATACCGCTTCTAGAAGCCAATATGCGCATACGAAAATGATGGGATGAATATGCACTTCGTACAAGTATTTTGATTCCTTTTCTTCCCAAAAAATAAATATTTTTTCATAGAAAATTAAAAATATTTTTTAGAAAAATATTTTTTTATTTTTTTATTTTTTCATCTTGAAATATTTTATTTTTTTATAAGTGTTCCTCGATTTCCTTTTACGTAAAACATCGCGAGTGTTTTTTGAATTATGTGTTTCTAGTTTTTTATTATATGTATGTACATGAATATGATTTTTGGAAAGGTATTAATTAATGCTAAAAATGTAGAAATCTATACAATTTTTTTACGTTCGTTTTTTATTTTTTTAAATACATTTTTCTATGGCACTCGCTAAGAAAAAAGCTGCTAAACCTGCTGCAAAGAAGGTTGTCAAAAAAGCAGTAAAAGCTAAGGCTAAGCCTAAAGCTAAACCTGCTGCAAAGAAGGTTGTCAAAAAAGCTGCTCCTAAAAAAGCAGTTAAGAAAGTTGCGAAGAAGAAATAATTCTTCTCAGTATTTTCAAAATATACCTCTCGTTTCGGGAGGTATTTTTATTTTCATGAAAAGGGTCTATACTGTCTCTATGAAAATACATCCACATACTATGATAGGTCACGTACACCTCACTGTCGCAAATCTCGATCGATCACTTTCATTTTATCGAGACATACTTGGATTTGAAGTGACGACGACTTATTGAGACTCAGCGGTGTTTCTCTCTGCTGGATGATATCATCATCATATTGGTCTCAATACTTGGAAAGGGGAGTGAGTTCCACCTCCGCCACCACGCACGAGTGGTCTCTATCATTTTGCTATTCTTCTCCCGTCACGAGTCGAACTCGCAAAAGTATTGCAGCGCCTCATCGATGCAAATTATTCTCTCGATGGCGCGAGTGATCATGGTGTCTCTGAGGCGCTCTATCTTCGCGATCCAGATAATATTGGTGTGGAGCTTTACTGTGATCGACCACGTGATTCATGGAAGGTATCCAATGATGGAAAGGTAGAGATGGTGACGAATCCACTTGATTTGGATGATCTTTTGAATGAATTAAAAAAATAAAAAATCTCGTCATAATGACGAGATTTTTTATCTGATAGTATTTTGGTTGGGAATGAGGGATTCGAACCCCCGATGCCGGATTCAGAGTCCGGAGCCTTACCACTTGGCGAATTCCCAACAGTAGAGGTGAGTGTAGGAAATTTTGTTTTTTTGCAAGTTTCTTAGTTTTTATAGGTGAGCCACCAGAGCATAGCACGAGCATTTTCTTTCCAGTTATAGGTTGTCATCTTATGGGGTTCGTCAAATATGCTTTGAACGAGCTTTACACTATTTGGATGTGAGAGATCGATGTTGTAGACTTCATTTTCATCGAGTGCTATGGCGAGTTCTGTCATCATAGGATGACCTTTCAGGGCCAGAGAATAAGGGGTATTATCTTGGATCTTTCGTAGTATGTCATTGATTATTTCCCCTGTTGCTGTGATTGGTGGTTTTTCCAGAGAGTATGATGGTGCAGTATAGATTATATCGCCTGGAAGGAGAGACCGAAATTCATATTTTTTGAGAAATTCGATGAGAGCAGGTGTATATATGATGTCAGAAGTCTCTCTTTTAAAATTCATCGCGTCTATATCAAAAGGGACATCTGTTTTTATCTGTGCCAGAAATTGGCTATGTTTCGCCGTTTTTCCGTCACCGATCATGGACTGAAGTTTTGGTGAGAGTTCACCGATATTGGCTATGATATTATCGAGAGTGTCGTATTTTTCGAGGAGTGTTACTGCTGTTTTTGGCCCGATTCATTTTACTCCAGGTATATTATCGGCCGTATCTCCTATAAGTGCCAGGTAATCAACTATTTGCCCTGGATGAACTTCGAATTTTTTGACTGCTTCTTCTTCATCGTAGAGACGGTCCTTCATAGCATCATAGACGTACACATGTCGACCGATAAATTGAAAGAGATCTTTATCAGAAGAGACTATAAGCACGCGCTCCATATCATCACGATGCTTCACTGCGAGTGTCCCGATTATATCGTCGGCCTCAAATCCTGGTACGGCTACACGGGGGATTCAGAGTAAATCAGTCACTTCAAATATCGCATCCATCTGAGCGACGAGATCGTCTGGCATACCATCACGCTGAGCCTTGTACGAGGCATCTGCTTCATGTCGAAATGTTCCACCACCGCTATCAAAGGTCATAATGACATATTCTGCATCCATCTTCATTATCTGCATAAGAGCTTTGGTATACCCAAAGAGTGCATTTACTGGTTTTCCATCTCGTGTATGAAACGGCGGTACAGCATAAAATACTCGAAAAATGAGATTAAAACCGTCGATGATAATGAGTTCGCGTTTCATGGTTTTAGTATAAGAGCTAGCACAGAAAAACAAGCCATTGCAAAGCCAGTGTTCTTCTCTATTATTTCCCTATATGTTCCTTACTCTTTTACAGACAAAAAAAAATTCCGCAGCAAACCTGTTTCACGCCTACCTTCCTCAGATGGTATATGGTGCAGTTGATGGCACTGTGACGACTTTTGCTGTTGTTGCTGGAGCAACGGGAGGAGAGTTATCAAATAAAACGATTATTATTCTCGGTCTCGCAAATCTCTTTGCCGATGGAGCATCTATGTCTATCAGTGCGTACCTCGCTGCAAGGAGTGAAAAGATTGGAAAGAAAACCCCACTTTCCATTGCTCTCTGGACTCTGTCCGCATTTATTATTGTCGGTTTTACACCTATGATACCATATGTGTTTGATATCGGGAGCTTCACGCTCTCGTGTCTTATGACAGGTGTAGCATTTTTTAGTATTGGTCTCGTGAAGTGAATTGTCTCAAATATTACCCCCCTCTTTTCAGCGATTCAAACATTCGTTCTGGGGGCGATTGCAGCACTGATTGCCTATGGTGTGTGAGTTTGGCTGGCAGAACTTTAGCTTTTATCATGGTTTTCCATGGTTCTCTGTATCGCATTTCTCTGTGGCGTACTTATAGGAGATGTCTGGCTTAAGGCTGGGATTTTTGTTGTTGCAGTTATCGCTCTTTTGATTTTTTGTTGGAAATGGAAAACGCGTCTGCTCATGTTTGGGAGTTTTTTCCTCCTCTTACTCTGATATGTACACTCGACTTTCTATAGCCTCTCCTATGAGCATCGCCGAAATTTTCTTGGAGATATGGTTGCTTGGTGAAATCATCAGAAGGTAGCCATCGGTACGGTAGGGGAACTCATCTCTGTTTCAGAATTTTCTCATCGGTACAGGATGACGGTAGTGTCTCTTGATGGTATTCAGGTTCATAAAAATTTTGATATCGCCCTCTCACTTCCGCCTAATATTTCACTCGTTTCTGGCGATAGCGTCCATGTTCTTGGAAAATTTTCTTTTCCGAGGGATACTGATATCTATGATGCTGAAAAACAACTTTGGAACCGCGGACTTATTGCTGAATTTCACTCATTTCATGTAGACAAGACACCACCACAAAAATATTCAATGTTTGTACGGTTGAGACAATGGTTTGATACTTCCCTCATGGAAATATTTCCTAAAAAGTGACACGATCTCCTCTCGGGCATACTTCTCGGACAGCGCTCAAGCCTTGATTCAAAATCACAAGATGAGCTAAAAGCTTCATGACTTATGCATATCATGGTCGTCAGTGGAGGAAATGTGATCATGCTCATAGTATTTCTCTCACTTTTTATCCGAATGCTCCATCCGTGGATACGTATTGTGATTATTTTTGGTACTATTTTTGCTTTTGTGCTTCTCGTGTGAAGTGACTCAGCAGTCTGGCGTGCTGCTTTGATGGGTGTTATAGGATATAGTGCAAGTCTCTGGTGATATCGTTTCCCACGTTTTCTCTTACCACTTGGAGTCGCTGTTCTCTTATCTGTCTTTAATCCTCTTGCTATCGTCTATGATATCGGTCTCCAGCTCTCATTTCTTTCCGTAGTCTGTATTATCGCATGGTGAAAAAAATTCACACATTTTTTTGCTTTTCTCTGACCATTTTTCTCAGAAGCCTTTGCTATGACAGTAGCAGCTACTATAGGCACCTTTCCCATCACGCTCTTTTATTTTGGTACATTTTCTCTGGTATGACCACTGGCAAATCTTTTTGCAGCACCAGCTCTCCCGATTCTTATGTATAGCGGTATTCTTACACTCTTATTCCATACATTTTCACCATCTCTTTCTTACTTCTTTTGATACATACCATGGATAGCTTCGACATACCTCTATGGTATTATTCATATATTTGGATCGCAGTCATGGTCGATGATACACTTCGATATATGACCTTATAGACACTATTTTATAGCGTGCACTATGGGAATACTCTTTATACTTTTGGTGAACTGAGGAAAAACTCATCAATAGTAATGCCCTGTATCATGAGTATCATTTTTTTTGTCACACCACGAGCGACACGTGCTGCATCGCCAGGGGCAATATCTATCCCACGATCGTAGAGAAAGTGGGCGAGTACGTGGGCACAGAGTTTTATGAGACCTTCTTCGTGCGTCGTATTCATCATATCGTTGATTTTTTTCGTCGAAGTCTGCGAGGGGTCTATCGTGATACATCCGCGAAGTGTCTCGGTCCATATATTGAGATGTTTTGTGAGGTCGGGTGCGAGAGGTTCACTATACGTCGTTCTAGCGCTAAACTGGTTGATGCCAGGTATCTGTACGGGTGCGAGGTTGAGACCTTCCCTTACTTTCAGGGTGTATTCATCTGAGAGGGGGAGGAGGTATCCGAGGAGGAGATGTGAGGGGCAGCGTGCATTTAGGAGTGGTACGAGCTGATTGATGACGTGATCATAGACAGAGCTCTGAAGAAGCTTCTTTACGAGCTCGGAAAGCCAGACATCATATTTGACTGCTTTTTTTTCATCTTTTTGTGAACGTGCGATTCCCGCGAGGGCCGCTGCGGCTTCTTCACGCTGTTCTTCACTCTGCTCTGCGACTTTCCCAGAGAGATTCAGACCGTCCAGATTATCATTTCATGTGTTGAGAGACATATTTCAAATTATATTCTTTTTTATTTTTTTATGCAATTAAATTTATCTTCACCCAAATGATTCCTCATACATTTCATCCATGAAAGCTCTTTTACTTATCTGTTTGGTGTATCTGTGCTTTCCATCTTCTGCAGGGGTACTCACGGTAAGCATTTCTCCACTTACGCTCTCAATTCTATATCCCATTTGCCCATATACTTGTCAGGGTTTAAGAGTGAGTTCCATATCACCCTTTCTATATGTATTTGGTTTATCGGGTAGAGGTCGCCATTCTTTTTTTTCTGGTTGTTGAGGTGTACCATACGCTTTCTTCTCTTCCGGGGTCATGCCTCGATTATCTCCAAGGAAATACGGGCTTCCATTGAAGTTACTTCTTTCTAATTTCATATGTGTTTTTGAACCATCTTGATTTGAGGAATCGTAGTGAATGTATTTTGCATCTACTTTTGTAATGACACCCGATGGCGCTATACCTGATCAATTTGAATCTTTCCAGTAAAGCACTTGTCATACTTGTGGATCACTTTTTGGCTGTTCAGGAGGTTGTGTACGCTTATTACTCGTTTTTCAAAATGGTGTTGCTTCTGGCTTCGGTGCTTCTGGCTTCGGTGCTTCTGGCTTCGGTGCTTCTGGCTTCGGTGCTTCTGTTTTTTTTATAGGCTTATTTTCAGGTTTTTTTGTATCAGGATTTGGTAATGTAGGTACGGGTTTTTTTTCTCATTTTATTTTTTCCTTATCTACTATCTTACCGTCTTCATCTCTGATTGTTCCAGCAAATTTTCCATTTTCTTTTTCGTTGTAGTAGTATGTTTTCCCATTATGCTGAAATTCATATGTATCGTAACCAGGATCTCACGTTCGAGGTCAGAATTTAAATTCTTTTAACTCCTCTCTGGTATATGTCTTTTCCGCCTTGGTAGGTTGAGGTGCAGGTTTCTCCACAGGTTTTGCAGGTTGAGGTGCAGGTTTCTCCACAGGTTTTGCAGGTTGAGGTGCAGGTTTCTCCACAGGTTTTGCAGGTTGAGGTGCAGGTTTCTCCACAGGTTTTGCAGGTTGAGGTGCAGGTTTCTCCACAGGTTTTGCAGGTTGAGGTGCAGGTTTCTCCACAGGTTTTGCAGGTTGAGGTGCAGGTTTCTCCACAGGTTTTGCAGGTTGAGGTGCAGGTTTCTCCACAGGTTTTGCAGGTTGAGGTGCAGGTTTCTCCACAGGTTTTGCAGGTTGAGGTGCAGGTTTCTCCACAGGTTTTGCAGGTTGAGGTGCAGGTTTCTCCACCTTCGCGCTTTTATTAATAGTCTTTGGAGAATTTTCGTGCATGAGCCTCTCTGCATCTTTTTTAAAAATATCGCCAGCATTTTTTTTGTTTATTGCTGCTGGACGTGGTTGTTCTGTATTTGTTGTTGGTTTGGTATTTTTGTTTTCCTTTGCTTTTTCTCCTGGTTGAGTAGGTTTCTCTCTTTTGGCGTTATCGGTTTGGGAATTATTATTCTTTACTGTCTTCGCAGGTATTTCTTTTTTGATAGGCTGTTCTTTCTTTCGAAATATTTTTGTCCAAAACGATGGTTGTTTTGGCTTTTGAAAATCATTCTGGGCTTTGGCGAGGTCTTTTCCAGCATTTGTGTTCCTTTCAAAGGTATTACGAGGTGTAACACGGGGTGCGGGCGAGGGGAGATCTAAATTTCTCGGCATGTATAATAGTATCTAAAAATTTATTTTCACAGATACTCCAGGTCGAGTCGTGTCTGTTGGAAAGGCTCCTGGTCTTTTTTGTTCTTCTATTGTAGTCACTCATACTGTTATCTCGGCTGTTTTCTTCTTGTTCTCAAATTTGAGACCAGTGGTCGTACTCGACATAGATTCACCTCTTGCTGATGTGGTACCAAAGCCTACACTCCAATTTTTTTCTTTCTTTGTTGGTTCTTTTTTGCTTTCTTCTGGTCTTTTTTCTGCCTTTTTGGGCGCTTTGGCTGCGAGTTTATCTTGTTCTTTCTTATTTTCTGCCTGGATTTTATCAGGTGTTTTTGGTTTCGCTTGTTCTGTTTTTTCATTATTACCTTGCTTTGGCATGACATCTTTTGTGGTATTTCACATAGGGTGGTTTGTTATGAAAGTATTCTATCATATATATGTGTTTGCTGCAATTTATTTTTCCAAATAGAACACATTTTGTACTCTTATTCTTCTTTCTTGCTCTTTTTGCTGTCTCAAAAAATCACACAAAACTCACAAATACTGATTTTTTCATTGAGATTTCGCAAGTCAATATGTCGTTTTTTATTTATTTGATGGGCAAAAGTACATTTTTTAAAAAAGTTTTGACACTAGGTATTTTTTCTCTATATTACGCCTCGTCACTTCGGGCAGCAATGCCTGAGTTGATATTGCTCCTTTACATAATCAGTACACAAAGAAGGTGAGGTTTCCGTGCATTCAAGCACGTTAAAAAATCAAATATTCAATTTTTACGTTTTAAAGAGTTTGATCATAGCTCAGGATGAACGCTGGCGGTGCGCCTAACACATGCAAGTCGAACGCGAACCATTTAGATTACTTTGAAGGGCTTGCCTGGATGAGTATGAAATTTTCGGTTTGAGTGGCGAACGAGAGAGTAATGAGTTGGTATCTCCCCCCAAGTCAGGGATAGCCCATCGAAAGATGGATTAATACCGGATAGTCCCGCAAGGGTAAAGCCGCAAGGCGCTCGGGGAAGAGCCTGCTTCCTATCAGCTAGTTGGCGGGGTAATAGCCCACCAAGGCAATGACGGGTAACTGGTCTGAGAGGACGACCAGTCTCGATGGAACTGAGACACGGTCCATACACCTACGGGTGGCAGCAGTGAGGAATCTTCCGCAATGGACGAAAGTCTGACGGAGCGACACCGCGTGGAGGATGAAGGTTTTGTTATTGTAAACTCCTTTTCTCAGGGACGATAATGACGGTACCTGAGGAATAAGGGACGGCAAACTATGTGCCAGCAGCCGCGGTAATACATAGGTCCCAAGCGTTATCCGGAATTACTGGGCGTAAAGCGTCTGCAGGTTGAAAAGTGTGTGAGATGTGAAAGACCGGGGCTCAACCCCGCGTTTGTGTCTCAAACTGCTTTTCTAGAGTGAGCAAGAGGTATGCGGAATTTATGGAGTAGGAGTGCAATCCGTTGACACCATAAAGAACACCAAAAGCGAAGGCAGCATACTGGGGCTCTACTGACACTCAGAGACGAAAGCGTGGGTAGCGAAAGGGATTAGATACCCCTGTAGTCCACGCCCTAAACTATGATGACTAGATGTTGGTCCTTCGGGATCAGTGTCGTAGCTAACGCGTTAAGTCATCCGCCTGAGTAGTACGACCGCAAGGTTAAAACTCAAATGAATAGACGGGGGCCCACACAAGCAGTGGATCATGCGGTTTAATTCGATACTGAACGAGGAACCTTACCCAGACTTGATATCTACGAAACCCTTTAGAAATAAGGGGGTGCCCTCACGGGAATCGTAAGACAGGTGCTGCATGGTTGCCGTCAGCTCGTGCCTTGAGGTGTTCGGTTGAGTCCGTTAACGAGCGAAACCCATGTCATTAGTTATTATGTCTAATGAGACTGCCCGAGTTAATCGGGAGGAAGGTGTGGATGACGTCAAATCAGCATGGCCCTTATGTCTGGGGCTACACGCATGATACAATGGTCGATACAAAGTGTTGCCAACCAGCGATGGTGAGCGAATCACATAAAGTCGATCTCAGTCCGGATTGTAGGCTGCAACTCGCCTACATGAAGTTGGAATTGCTAGTAATCGTGTATAAAGATATGGCACGGTGAATATGTTCCTGGGTCTTGTACTCACCGCCCGTCAAAGCATGGAAGATGTACCTACCGGAAGTCCCTTAAGTAATATGAGGGCCTATGGTAGAGACATTGACTGGGCTTAAGTCGTAACAAGGTATCCGTACGAGAACGTGCGGATGGACTACCTCTTTTAATTGAAACCTTCACCTTCTTTGTGTACTGATTATTACTTGAGCATGCTCTTGTACATAATCTAAGAAAAAATAGTAGTGAGTAAAAAAGCAATTAGTAAGTGAGAGTGTACACAAAAGCGATGGAAGAAATACTACATTAAGGCATACAGTGAATGCCCTGACACCTATACCCGACGAAGGACGTGCTAAACTGCGATAAGCTTGGAGAAGCTGTTAAGAAGCGTCATACTCCAAGATTTCCGAATGGGGAAACCCCACCTTTTAAGGTGACCTGCTTCTAGCAGGAGGACACTCTGTGAACTGAAATATCTCAGTAGCAGAGGAAAAGAAATCAAATACGAGATTCCCTGAGTAGTGACGAGCGAAACGGGAACAGTCTAAACCATATTACTGTAAGGACAGACCGTTGGTAATATGGTGTTGCGAGATGTATTTACTGCAATCTGTAAAGCAGACAATGTGTGTTCCACGAGGAAAAATTACCTGGGAAGGTAAGCCAAAGAGGGTAACAGCCCCGTATTCGAAAGTGCGTACATATGTTGCAATACATTCTCAAGTAAAATCGGACACGTGAAATCCGGTTCGAATCTGGGTCGACCATGATCCAAGACTAAATACTATAGGTGATCGATAGCGAACTAGTACCATGAGGGAAAGGTGAAAAGAACCCCGAGAGGGGAGTGAAATAGAACCTGAAACTGTATGCTGATGAAGAGTGGGAGCTTATAGAGCAATCTATTTAGTGACCGCGTACTTTTTGTAGAACGGACCAACGACTTAGTTGTATGTGGCAAGGTTAAGGAAGAAACATCCGGAGCCGAAGCGAAAGCGAGTCTGAATAGGGCGCTAAGTCACGTACACTAGACCCGAAACCGGGAGAGCTACCCATGAGCAGGATGAAGTTCGACGAAAGTCGAATGGAGGTCCGAACCATTTAGAGCTGCAAGTCTATTGGATGACTCGTGGGTTGGAGTGAAAAGCTAATCGATCTCGGAGATAGCTGGTTCTCCGCGAAATATATTTAGGTATAGCCGTATTTATCAAAGTAAGGGGGGTAGAGCACTATTTGGACTAGTTGAGGTGAATAACCTTTGCAAATCCTGATAAACTCCGAATACCCTTATCCATGGAATACGAGGCAGACTGCGACGGATAAGCGCCGTAGTCGAGAGGGAAACAGCCCAGATTCCTAACTAAGGTCCCTAATTTTTAATTAAGTGGTAAAGGAAGTGGGATTACTCAGACAGCCAGGAGGTTGGCTTAGAAGCAGCCATTCCTTTAAAGAGTGCGTAACAGCTCACTGGTCGAGTGATTCTGCGCCGAAAATTCAACGGGGCTCAAATTAAAAACCGAAGTTGGAAATGTAATAAATATAATTATTGCGTGGTAGCGGAGCGTTCCCCATGCCGAAGAAGGTGAACCGTGAGGTTTGCTGGAGGTACGGGAAGTGAAAATGTTGGTATGAGTAACGTAAATGGAGTGAAAACCTCCATCGCCGAATGACTAAGGTTTCCTGTCCCATGGCAGTCATGGCAGGGTGAGTCGGTCCTAAGGCGTAGCCGAAAGGTGGAGCCGATGGATATCAGGTTAATATTCCTGAACTTTTTATTCGCGTGTGCAGATTGTGACGGATTGTGTTATCGGAGACCCGCAATGGTTGGGTTCTGGGTTTCGAGTCTTCGGGCAAGAAACTTGGCTTGGTATCGTCTGACTTCGGTCAGATTGGTGCCTCTGTCCTACGATAATGAGATTCCAAGAAAAGCTTTCTGTATTGAATAAAAAACCGTACCGGAATCGAACACACGTAGTCAGGTGTAAGTACACTAAGGCGTATGGGATAACTATGCTTAAGGAACTCTGCAAAAAAACGTCCGTAACTTCGGGAGAAGGGCTCCCATTTGTCTAATTTATTCAAATGGGTTCAACGAACGAGCTCAGGCGACTGTTTACCAAAAACACAGCTCTCTGCTAAGGCGTAAGCCGATGTATAGGGGGTGATGCCTGCCCAGTGCCAGAAGATCACGAGGAGAGGTGCAAGCCTTGAATCCAAGTCCTGGTGAACGGCGGCCGTAACTATAACGGTCCTAAGGTAGCGAAATTCCTTGTCGGGTAAGTTCCGACCCGCACGAATGGCATAACGATCTGAGCACTGTCTCAAGCATAGACCCAGTGAAATTGTAATATCGGTAAAAATACCGATTACTCACAGCAAGACGGAAAGACCCTATGAAGCTTTACTATAACTTGGTATTGTGCCGTGAATCATGTTGCGTAGTATAGGTGGGAGACTATGATGGAGGGGTTTCGGCCTCTTCGGAGTCACAATGTGAAATACCACCCTTTATGATTTACTGCACTCACCCCGTCCAATTTTCTTGAAACGCGTAAGCGTTTATTTTTCATCTCCTTTACTTGGGAGTTTGGGAAGTATTTATCGAGGAAGTCGGACGGGGGACAGTGCTTGGTGGGTAGTTTAACTGGGGCGGTTGCCTCCTAAAAAGTAACGGAGGCGCGCAATGGTTGGCTTAGTCCGGATGGAAACCGGACGTGACGTGTATTCGCATAAGCCAGCCTGACTGAGAGACCTACAAGTCGATCAGAGTCGAAAGACGGTGAAAATGAACCGGCATTCACGAATGGAAGTGATGTCGATCAACGGATAAAAGTTACTCTAGGGATAACAGGCTGATCATGCCCAAGCGTCCACAGCGACGGCATGGTTTGGCACCTCGATGTCGGCTCGTCGCATCCTGGGGGTGAAGAAGCTCCCAAGGGTTTGGCTGTTCGCCAATTAAAGCGGTACGCGAGCTGGGTTCAGAACGTCGTGAGACAGTTTGGCCCCTATCTGCTGTGAGCGTTGATATTTGAGAGGACTCTTCTTTAGTACGAGAGGACCGAGAAGAACGAACCTCTGGTGTACCAGCTGTCAGACCTACTGGCACAGACGCTGGGTAGCTACGTTCGGACGAGATAACCACTGAAAGCATCTAAGTGGGAAACTCACCTCAAGATGAGATATCAGACCCCTCGGAGAATACGAGGTTGATAGGTCGCAGGTGTACGGATAGTAATATCTTCAGCCGAGCGATACTAATGGTCTAACTTTTGTATTTCTTCCGCTTTTGTGTGCATTCCTTACATGCGCATATTACTCACTACTATTTTTTCTTAGCATTATGACAACACTTGTTGTTGTCTCGAGTGTCTTGGTGCTTCTAACACGGGTGTTCACCTGTTCTCATTCCGAACACAGAAGTTAAGCCCCGTCGTGCCGATGGTAGTGCTCCCTTGGAGTGCGAGAGTAGGTAGGCGCCAGGATATTCGAGATAACATATAAAATCCCTCCATTTTTTGGAGGGATTTTTTAAAATTAATTCGCTCTTTTCCGTCTTATTTATACAATTTTTCTATGCAACATATTTGATTTATCATGGATGGAAATAGACGATGGGCCAAAAAACTTGGCAACGTGGCCTCTTTTGGCCATCAAAATGGCTTTAAAAATATGGAAAATGTTCTTGATATGTGTTTGAAGGCAGAGATTCCCTATGTGAGCATGTGGGGCCTCTCAAAAGAAAATATTACTGAACGTTCGGAAGAGGAAATAAAGGCTCTCTTTACTATCATCCGTACGCAGATATTGAGTCTCGGTCAAACCATGAAGGAAAAAGGTGTACGCTTTGAAATAGTGGGGGATCTCTGGCTCTTACCTGCTGATGTACGTGAAGCACTCTTGAATACTATCGATCTTACCAAGGATGGTACCGTTATGACGACTATTTTTGCTGTGGCTTATAGCGGACAAGATGAGATTATTCGATGAGTTCGTCGATGCATGAGGGAGGGTATTGATCCGGACACTCTCACTGAAAAAGAATTTCTCCGATATCTCGATACGGGTGTGTATCTTCCGCCAAATGTTATCGTCCGAACAGGTGGGCACGTGCGTCATTCTGGTTACTTCCTTTACCAGTCAGCCTATTCTGAATATTTTTTTACTGATACACTTTGGCCAGATTTTTCCCAGAAAGATTTTGATGCTGTCGTGGATTTTTATTCGGCTCAACAGCGGAATTTCGGAAAATAGAAATTATTTTATTCCAAACTTTTCGTAATTTTCAATGATAGCTTTGAGTTGTTTGTGATGATTATCTGGAAGGTTTTCTTTTTCTGTGTCTCGGAGTATTTCCATGATTTTTTCGTGAACATGAGGAATATCCTCTTCTTCGTCATTCAGATATGACACACAGAGATACATCCCTGTCATGCAGCCGAAAGTACCGACAATAGCCATTGTTCCTACCATTTTCTCAGGGAGTTCGCGTTCGATTTTCTGAGAGAGATAGTAGCTGAACTTTGGATCGAATGTGATACGATTATCTGTTTCATCAGTTTTTGGCTTCAGAAGTCGCAGATCACAGACGGCTGCTTTTTGATGATTTGTGTAGTGAGTGTCTGATTCGATGCGCAAAGTAGAGATATTGACCATTTCTAGCTCTTCTCGTGCTTTTTCTGGATTGTGATAGGTGAATTGCCCGCACTGTTCTGCTGTTGCAAAGGGAACACCTTTAAATCACTTTTTATCACCTTCCCCTGGTTGTATTTTTTGGATATAACCGATAGCTCTCTGGATGGAGGTACCTGTTGCTTGTCTGAGTGTTTCTTTATCGAGCTCAATAAGTGATGTAATACGAAAACCATAATTCCCATCCTCTGTTTCAAAAGGAGAAACATCAAGAATCATTTTTGTATCGAGGTTAGGTATAACCTCTGCGAGACTTGCTCGGAGACTTCCAGTATCGGGAGTATAGGCGAGGAGATGTTCATTTGTATGTATCCCCGCATGAAACGCATCATATTCAGATTCGTTTGGTTTTCCGAAGAGATACAGTGTGTAGGTATGGATTTCGAGGGGTTCGTCGGAAGTTATCTGCTTGTCGACGGTGAGTGTACCGCCAGTCATGATTTTGTGGTCTTTCTCACTTGAATGAAGTCCTGCTTTGATGTGTAACATAGATGATTAGTTATTGACGACGAAATCTAAAATAAATGGTAAGTGTTTGACGACTCGTTCACCCGCATGAAGATTATTTTCGAAATTATGTCCTGCGCCGTCATCAGCATTATCGGAGATCACCTTTAGAACTACAAGGGGTTTCTGATAGTGGTGAGCGACTTTTGCGAGAGCGGCACCTTCCATATCGACGAGTTGTCCACCTTTTTCCTGGAGAATTTCACGAGTACTTCATGAAGCGACGAACTGATCGCCCGTGACGAGCACTCCAGATTTCAGTTCAGGATGTTCTATGGTGATGAGATTGAAGAGCGGGTAGAGTCTCTTTTGCGCTTCCGCGTCGCCCTCGATGAGACCATCATGTTCGACAGTGTGCTCGACGACCACGACATCACCAAATGTGAGATGGGGAGAGAGACTTCCGGCGAGGCCTATATTGATAATGGTATCGATTGTATACTGTTCGAGGACTTTTGTGAGCGTCATGGCTGCCGAGACTTTACCGATAGAGCTTACTGCGAAGACGAAATTTCCGTGCTCAACTACGTCGCCAGCTTTGAGGGTCTTTTCATAGCTCAGATACTTTGTGAGTGGGAGCATTTCTTCTGCCATCGCAGAGATAATGAGGATTTTTTTGTGGTGCATGTTTTTCTAATTAATATTCAATCACGCTCATTGATTGTACTTTTGTTACCAAAAGTACCAAAAGTATTTAAGGGGCAAAAACTCGGACTGTTTTCGTCTCACGGTTCTGTATTCATGGACCTTAGACAGTTTGCCCCTTAAAAATCCATATCTGTTCGGATAAAATTAAAATTTTATCGCGGAAAAAATCTCGTATGGTGCGAGTTTTTCTCTCCCTTTTAGGGGAACGATCTCGATGAGAACTCCACCAAAGACCTCACTTGCTCCGTTATTTTTTGCGAGACTGAGAGCTGCTCCGAGTGTCCCACCAGTGGCTAGTACATCATCGATAACGAGGACTCTATGACCACTCAAAATATCTTTTCTGATAGCGAGTGTCGCAGAGCTGTATTCATAACTGTAGGATTCTTTTGATACCAGAGCGTCGGGGAGTTTTCCGTCTTTTCGGATCATGACAAATGGAAGAGAATATTTTTCTGCAAGCATACCTCCGAGGACAAATCCTCGTGCATCGACACCAGCGATAGTATCTATACTTTTTTCTTGGATAAAGATACCGAAATCTTCCATCACTTCATGACGTGCTTCTGTATCAAAGAGGAGTGGCGACATGTCGCGGAAAAGTACTCCAGAAGCTGGGAAGTCAGGATAGTTTGTCAGGAGATGGGAATAATCTTTTTGCATATTGCTGTATTGTAGTGAATTTTGATTGGTCTCAAGGGTTATTCATATTTCTCTCCAGCATTATAGTATCCTATGCCACATATCTGAAAGGGAAGTCCATTTTTTGTTTGACGATCTCGTTCGAGGGATTCATCTTTCATTTTTTGATCAAAACAGTTTGCCAGATCAGTTACTACAGATGCCTCATTGATGATTAGGGGAGTGCATTTTGTCTTCCAGGGAAGTTGTACAAAGCCTTTCACACCCTCAAAATTATAATTTTCTGTTGTACGTATTTCCTCGTTATTCCATATAAAATGTATTTCATTCCAGCCAGTTCCTTCAAGTTTGTTTTTGTGTTCCTCCACATGTATGCTCAGGGTGTCTTTACCACATATATAGGGGCCATATTCGAGTTCACGTATTTGTGAAAAGATTCATCAGCTGCGCTTTATGACAAGGATGAGGAGTATACAAAATATTATAATTCATATCCGAGAAGAGATTTTTTCTAGGCGATTCTTGACCATTTTTTTCATGTAAAAACTATACATCTTACTGATGAGAAAGCAAGTAACTCGGTTGCCTCAAATATTTTTCTTTTATGATTAAGGTATGATAAAAAGATGATTCCTCTGGCAGGTCTATCATAACCCATTTTTCAAGCCTCTCTTGTTGCTTTTTCGTACACGTATTTTTTCTCGGTCTATGGGATGGGCATTTCGTACTTCATTGTCGAAGTATTTGATTAAACCACTGACAAGTATATATCATATTAGTCTCGACACTTATAAAATTCCTGAGGGTGGCTTTGCAAATGTGAATGAATTTTTTATACGATGAACAAAAGATGAATTTCGGAGGTTTCCTCTTCTCCCAGATCAGCTTGGGAGTCCAGCAGATTCGTGCATAGAAGTCTTTCAAAATATTAATACCTTGCAGGATTTTTGTATCAAATGATACCATGCGAATCTCGAGCAATTATTCGGTACAGGTGTTGCTGATTTTATGTGAGGCGATGTGTGTTTTTGTCGACTTCGGTTTTCTGACTATCACCGTTTTCATTTCTTTGACGACGGGGAGGTGGTCTCTTCTGTGGATCGAGAATGACCTCTCTATTCTGTTGATAATGATGTTCTCGATACAGGCTTCTGGGTGAATAATAAATCACATTGTATGAAAGTGAGAACTAAAAATTTCTGAGATATTCTCATTCTCGAAGTGGGTGCCACGAATGTCTGATGTATAACAAATCATAAAAGAGTAGGCGGTACTTTTCATCGATGAGAAGAGAAGTGATATTTTGAACTGGGCTGATCGGCTGTTCTCCTCGTTTTCAAAAAATGAGCAGTAAACTGGAAACATGAAATACTCGAGAAGAGTTCTTCGAAAGAAGAATACGAGGTCTTAACGGGAGATGTCCTTAACGCCTAATACCAGCACTCCTTCCATCCTATAGTATAGGCGATTGTATTCATCGAGAGACTTAAGAGGGGGCCAATTATGAGTAGAAAAATTCAAACTGGCAGTGTAACTGTATACCAGGGTAAGATAAAAATAATTGCACCAATCATGTAATCGATGCCATCCCATGGCTGAAACATTGTCCCTGGTTTTTTTCCGAGACGACGCTTTATAAAACTTTTTCCTATATCCCCGATAAGAGCCCCAGTTGCGAGAAATCCACCTACCAGCACTGCCTGTTTCCAATTATTGTACAAATTATAGATGCTCGTGTAGTTTGGTAGGTACCGTACAAAAATATGACGACAGAAATAGAAAATCAGACCAGTCAACATACCAACGAGTATGCCAGTGACGAGACCTCGAACAGTTTTGTTTTTGCCAAAAAGTTTCTCATTTATGGGCCACGATAATTCACGTATCCCAGGTATGTTTTTTGCGACGACTGGCGATGCGTTTGCGAGAAAAGCTGGGAGAAAAATGAGGAATACAGTAAAGAGATTAGCGAGTCACATAGTGCGGAATCATGGAAATAAGAGAAAAAAGAATGTATGTTCCTATAAGTACGAGTTCTGTTATGGCGAAGCCATATTGTCCGCCTCAGAAGAGGAACGGGAGGATGATCGCAAATATCGCTATGATTGGTATCAGACGTTGTATTTTTTTTGTTTTCACGACGTGAAGACAGGGGAGAGACGAGACAGAGAGGCAGATGATAAAAAGTACACCAATCATCATGCTATTGATATCAAGTGGAGAGAAAATAATTCCGAAGACTCCAATAGCTCATGCAGGCGATGGAAGGCCAGAAAAGAGAGAAGAGGTGTGCTGTTTTTTGATCGTGAATCGCACAAGTCGATAGATGATAGATATCACATAGAGTGCAGCTAGAGGGGTATAGTGCACCGTAAACCATATCCAGATTGCTGGATGAATACCAAAATTGATGAGGTCGGCTATGTCATCCAAATATGCGCCAGCTTGAGTGCTTCAGAATTTTCGTGCTATTTTTCCATCGAGACCATCGGTGACAAGTGAAAAAATGAGTAGGACTGTCGCCACCTGCCACGATGGATTTTGTACTGCGAGAGTACAGGCAATAATCCCGCTGACTATGCCGAGGCCGGTCACCATATTTGCGAGATTTTTTTTGAATAACAGGAGCATAATTATCGACGCATAAGATGATACCACGCATGATAGAGTGGACTTGCAAAAAAAGTGATACACCAAACGAGTAAACCTATTGCTCCGGTCACCATATATTCTTCCATCAAACCTCCACCTGATGTCATGCTATATCCGAGTAGTGCGAGAGCGACAGATATACCTATTCCATACCAATAGTCTATCGGAAAACCTGCAATCCATCGAGAGTCTGTATACCAGGGGATGTGTTCTTTTTCGAATTTTTTGATAGTAAAATGAGGATTTAAAATAAACCAAAGAAAATCCCAGTAGATGATAAGAAAAGATGAGAACGCAAAAATAAATAATTCCCCTACGATGCCCATATTGCCGTAGAGTCCTATGAAAAATATATGATTGAGAGAGAGGATCATCAGATTCAAAATCGTATGATATCCTGTTATATTTCGGAGGAATCCAATAGCTGCGTTATTTTTTGTTTTTCGCCAAGTGGGGAGATTTTTAGCCCATCAATGTTCTCCTTCGATTTCTATCTCGAGAAGCGCCAGAAATATGCCGAATATGAGTATATAGAGTCCAAACATAGCTCTATTATTGAGAGTTCGGAGAAAAATTCAAAAAAAATCACTATATCTTCTCTCTTTTTATTTTATGAGTTGAGCATTTTCTGTATCTTTTTTGCTGCTCGTATGACACTCTGTAGGATGAGTTCAGGGATGATGATACCTCGTTTGATGACATTCTCATCGACACTCCAGAGCCATCTTGTGTCGATCATTTGTATGCCTCTTTTTTCTGTAGAGAAGATATTTTCTGTATGGAGGAACCATTGTCACCAGTGTTTTGGATCATGGCTCGGTCTTGTATCTGGGATTTTTCCGGTCTGGATATAAAATATGAGAGAGATGAGAGTGAGGAGGTAGATTTGTTTCAGTTCTTCTCGCGAAAAATCTTCGAGTTTTTTATTTGCAAAAGCTGTTCCAGAGATAAATTCCTGGATGATATAGGATGTGTCTTTATTTTTATTTTCTTTTGAGAGGGAAGTGCCGTAGGCCATATATTCTCGAGGGAGAAAATTGTGAAAGACAGGAAATTCATCTCGCAACTTTGGTATCTGTATTCAGAATCGTTGTTTGATTATCTCTGCAAACATATCGAGATTCCATCGAAGACCATTTTGAAAGTGTGTCATCGATTCAAACTCAGGATAGTATGCGTACGTTTCATCAAAAAAACCAAAATATCGGCAGAGAAGGAGATACTCTTGATACTGCCTCCAGGATTCTTCTTTTGTAGGGAGAAATTTATAAGAAAAAGGGCTGAGAAGTTTCTGAATAGGTTGTCCATGGATACTTTTTGAACCAAATATCATGGGAATATCTATATCCCACCGGCCTTCTTTTATCACCCAGTCGCCTCCGTCTACCCTATATGCTCGTGAAAAAAATCATTTTCACAAAAATTCACGAGACATGTCTTTCCAGAGGGTATGAAAATTCTTTTTTCCGTAGTCTGTCTCTGAGTGAATCTGATATTTCTGAAAAAGGCTTTCGAGATTATTCATATTTAATACAGTATAGGTGTTTCTTTTATTCTTCCGAGTATTTTTGCTGCTTCTTCATCGGATGCTAGGCGTGGTTGTCCATAGTTTTCTATTATTATTGGTTTGAGAAGTATGCGGGTCAGCGATGTCACTCATTCTGTTTTTTCTAGAAATATCTGGAGGGCAAGTCATGACTTTGTTTCTTCGCTAAATTCTTGATCAAAAACAAAATTCCCAAGAGAATAGAAAATGTATTTATTTTTATATCGTTCAGTGGCCTGTATCCAGTGTGGATGCGCTCCTATTACAATATCCGCACCATTATCTATCGCAGTTCGAGCAAAATCTGTTTGGAGATTGGTTGGTGTCAGGGTGTATTCCTGACCTCCGTGCATAGTTACGACGATAAAATCTGCCTGTTCTCTTGCCTGTCTGATTGCTCCTATGAGTCTTTCAGTGTCTTGCATACGTGCTACGAGTGGGCTTTTCCCAGAGCCATTATCATTGTAGGCTGCATATGATGCTCCAATGAAAGCTATTTTAACTCCATTTTTTTCAACAATTGCTGGTTCCCATATTTTGCGAGCATCTCGGTTTGCCCCAGTTATACTGACTCATATTTCATTTAATAATTTTTGAGTTTCCTCGATGCCTTTTTCTCATTGATCGAGGATATGATTGTTTGCGAGATTTACTATTGTAAAACCAACGCTCGGAAGAGTTTTTATGAGCTTGGGGAGGGCATTAAAAGTAAGCACTTTATCGTAGGAATACTTATTTGTACCATTGGTTGGACCTTCGAGATTGCCAAATACAAAATCCCCCTGTGCCAAAAAGTCACGAATGTGTTCCCATATCCACTGCGTTGATCATGCTTTTTCCTGATGCCTTGCTACGTTACGAGAGAGCATTATATCTCCGACAGCGATAAAGTTTACCTTATTTACTGTTTGTTTTTTTGTTAGTATTTTCTTTTCTTGGGATGCGAGTCTGAGAAATATTGGTTCATTCCGGAGTCCGTTATACATACCAACAAAAACTGTAATACATACGAGAAAAGCTGTTACTGCGAGGCCAACAGCGAGAAAGAGTTTCACATCTAATATTTTTTGCTTTTTCATCCTTGTACAAATAGTACCTATTTTTCTTTTTTTATAAAGTCTGTATATAATAATTTGAGAGATCGTTTTTGTGGTAATTTGTTACGATTTTTGAGTAAAACCACTCAAAAGAAGAAAATACGTATGAAATTGTGTGATAATTTGCTCCTGAAAACAAAATAGTGTATACTCTTTTTATGAAATCCTTTCTTTCTGCTTCTACTCGCCAGTTTATAATCTATGTGCTTATCGTCATGATGGCTCTCTGATGATGTTTTTTGATTTATAATTTGCGAGATGTTTTAGGTATTATCCTGATCTCTTGTTTTACAGCACTCCTCCTTTCACCTTTTGTTGATCGATTGCGTCGATGGAAGTGTCCAGAAGTATTAGGCATTTTTGTTACCTTTTTTACTGTTTTTCTTACTGTTGCACTCTTTTTTGTCTCTATTGTGCCCCTCTTTGTGAGCCTCGCTGAAGACTCAAAAACATATGTCGTTCGTTCTATGAATTATGCAGAAGGGCAGGCTGAAGCAAGCTTTCCCGTCTTGAATAGCCTCCCACTTCATATCGGAGACCTCATCAGAAAAGAAGTTGATATGAAGAAAGTAAGCGACCTTATCCTCGGTAATAATCGTTCTCAGATAGTAACTAAAAACATTCTCGGAAATATCGACACTATCAAAAATTTCGCTCAACAGTGATTGAGTCAGATATCGAGTGTGAGCCTCTCTGTTGCGAGTTGACTTACTTCTTTTGTGACAAACTTATCACTCTTCGCTCTTCTGACTTTTTTCATTATTCTTGAGCGTCGAACTCTTTTAAAATGGTTTTTCGATATACTCCCTTCTGATCTCGGTCATTATTTTAAAAGTCGTCAACATCGTATCGGTCAGGCTATCCATGCATGGCTTAGAGGACAGCTTTTTCTGACAGTATTCATGTTTGCTATCAACTTTATAGGTCTTCATATTGGTCACTATTTCGGACTTCCTGTGAAAAATATTTTATCACTTTCGCTGATTGCTGGTGCTATGGAATTCGTTCCGTACGCTGGTCCTGTGATAGCATTTGCAGTCGGTACATTGACGGTTCTCGTGAGTCCAGAAGTGAGCTGGCTCAGTATGGCTGGTATTATGGGGCTTTATTTTCTCTTTCAGCAACTCGAGGGTAATATCATGGTTCCGCTTGTTATGAGCAGGACACTGAGTCTCTCTTCTCTCTACATACTTATCATGACCATCATCGGAGGTTCTCTTGGTGGCCCTATTGGCGTTCTCTTGGCCATACCCCTCGCATCTATTCTCCACATCTTTTATCATGACTGGATGCACTATCGTCGGATAACAGCTACTGCATCGTAATATGTGGCGAGTGTTGCCCCATCATGTGGCCTATGAGCCTCAGGAAAAAAACATTCAAGTACCAGTTATTCTGCCTGATTGGAGCTTATTTTCTGGAGATATACGTCGCCTAGATTGTTATTCTGGAGAGTATATCTGATATGATGATTGGGTTTCACACTTTCCTCGACCTGAGGAGATGTCACTCGTTCAGGAGGCTATAAAAGATGCTAAAAAGAACATTCAACGGATACATATCCGCGGTATATCGACGATTGAAAGTATTGAATTGATTCGAGATTACTACAGGGATCGTGGTTATGAGGATGATTTAGCAAAGAGTTATACTCTTCCTGAAAATGAACCTTTGACTGTGAGTATATGACTCCGTCATGCACTTTGGTGTGAAAAAGACAAGGATTTTCTCAAAACACTCGATTCAAAAAAAAATCCCTACGGTAAAACCCTTCCTCCCCTCAGGTCGCCGAGAGACCTTCGTGTGCTCCAACAGGCTCTTCGTATGGGTATAATTATGGGCATAGAATTGGAACAGGGTGATGTTAATTTTATCTATCAATTACTCACTAAACAAATACTCTCACCATTCCATATCGGTCAAATGACGAATTTTCGATGGATAAAACATGGCTTTGTCGGTTCAGAACATGCTTGTCATCTAGAGCTACCACATTTTTCTGCTGAAACAAGCGAGTTTTAGAGAAAGAAATTTTTCTCACATTCATTGTATATCTCCACTCTTAATGCCCTAAGTTCTGTATTGTATATGGCGTTTTTCTTGGATATTGATTTTGACCTGAAAAAAATCGAAAGAGCAAGGAAGAGAACGAGTGTGCAGATAGCTATGGTATCAACCCAGTACATCTCAGACATAAATGTGTAAATAAGTGCATCCATAAAGTAAAAATTAAATGGTATTTGGTACTTCTTTCATCTCAGTTATGACGAGGAGTCGATTGAGTGTCGTGCCGACTGGCCAACAGGTCATCAGCGTCATTCTTTTATCGTCAGTGTATCCGCCAATAGATGATATATGTCATGGCTTGACGACCATTTTTTCTTTAACGGTGTAGATGAATTTTCTCTGATGAAAATAGACGATGATTTCATCGCCAGCAGTCAGCTCGTTTAGGAGGGCAAATACATCATTGAAATCTCATTTTGCCCATGGATAGTTTGAGCTATGGCCGAATATAAAACTGTTTCCTTTTTCCCCAGGATCTGCTGATCCGGGGTATTTTACGATACCGTTCTCGAGCTCTTTCATAAATATCTTGTGCCATTCTGTTGAGCTATCAGCTTCGTGATGTTCGACGTTGACAAGGGGAATGTTTTTCCCGATTTTTGGTATGATGATTCGATCTTCGTAGGGTGCTATATTGACCGAGAGACTCACATGTGATACATCTTGATTAAAGTAGTCAGCTCCGAGGTCTTGGGTAATATTCTGTGTTTTTTCGAGATGTTTTTGGAGCATTCGTTGTTTTCGAGCCAATTTTGTATCATCTGTGGCAGTATCGGTATTTGTGATTTGGGCATCAGCTATGCCTCATTCGAGTACCTTTTTTTCTTCTACAAGTGTTTGAGGGTTGATCATTGCCCGAGCAAATGCGCTATAGGCTGACCAATTTGAAGCCAAAAGAAGTATCAGAAAGATGATACTTGTCATCAGTATGAAGTGTATGATGCTTCTGAGATTTTTCACCCAAGCATGTCTTTTTTCGATTTTTCTCTCTTCTTTTTTGACCCAATGAATGACATCATGGGACGTATCAAAGATTTCACCGAGGACAATCTCGCCTTTTTTCTTGTAGTTTTGTGGATGTATATCGTTCCAGTACGGCATACATACAGACTACCACACCTCGTTTTTGATTGCAAAAATTTGCACTTCTTTTTTATTGTTCAAGTTTCCAGTCGTTTTTCTTCTTGAGACTCACTATTCCCCAGGCGAGGACTGCCGCTCCGTACGCCAAAAACATACCAGTAAATCCAATAAATGATATAAGCGCTCCTCCAAATATAAGACCAAGCGCATTTGCGAGATTGTTGAGGATTTTGAGTGGTGCAGCAGATACATCAGCATTTATGACTGTCAGATTCATGGTTTTCGAGTAGGCCTTGTTGTATTCATCAGCGAATATTGACTGACTCATGGGGTATCCTGCAGCATATCCTGTACTATTCATCATACCAAATGTCACGATGATAGCGATTCCTATAGCTCCTCCTATGGCTCCAGCAAAGGCTAATCCGAAGAGGGCTATGGCTGAGACAAAGAGTCCCATCGTGATGATGGTAAATTTTCCATACGTTTCTGCTTTTTTGATCCAAAACATCTGGAGTCCGTACGCTGGAACAGCGAGAAGTCCGATGAGAATAAAACCGCTTTGAATGATATTCCTGACTTCAGCCGAGTCTTTGAGTGCCTCATCGAGATAAGTAATAAAGAATGTCGTTACAATAGTATCCCAACAACCAAACACAAATATACCACCGGTCGTCCAGAGCAACATCGGTACAAAACTATTTTTCTCAAAAATAAGCTTATAAATACTCGCAAATTCTACTTTTGTCTTTTTGATAATATCAAACCAATCCAGCTCTCCAGAAATCTCTTTCGGCTTCATGATAATATAGTTCATATCACCTTTTATCTTCTCAAAATCACCCGTAGAGATTGTTTTTTTCACATAGGATGCTGTTTCTTGTTCTATGTTTATCGTTTTTTCGATGAGGTGGAGGTTTTTTACTGCTCCTAGATTAAATGTCTCATGTGTGTTATCAAAGTAGTTTTGGATAAATATCCAGACGCAGATGATAAGAAATATAAGTACAAATAAAATAAGCTGTGTAGAATCAGTGCGGAGTGAGAGAACTGCTATTGATATGAGGACTCCTGCGATAGAGCCGACTCACATTGAGACGTTATTTTTAGACATCGCTGTATCGTATTCTGAAGGGTCGCAACGATTGAGGAGGTAGGACATCGTCGTGATGTCATAGATTTCTTTGATAGTTCCGTAGATGATACCGACGAGCAGGAGCATACTCAAATTGATGCCTGTAGTGAGAAATGTTTTTGTCACATCGAGGATACTTCCTGTGAGTTTGATCTCCACAGTACTCGAAGAGCGTATCATATAGAGAAAAATGATTGCCGCTATGATCATGAGTGCATTTGCGACCCCGAGCATCGTCTTTGAGGGCACATGGCGCTGAATCGTGCCGAGTGGTACATCGATAATCATCGACCAGATGTTTCCTATACCGAGAAATATACCGACGAGGAGTGGCGATCCGACGATAAAACCGAAGAAAAATACGCTTGTGAGATGAAAAATAAGCCAAATAGCTCCATAGACCCCTACGACATTGTAGAAATTTTTGAGGAGCTTTTCCTTTTCTGGTACTTCAGGAGTGACTATCTGTGTCATAATAGTACTCTAACATATTTTTATGTCAGAGTAAAATATTTTATACCTTTTCTGGCCTGCCGTAATTGAGGACCCAAGTTTCTTTGCATTGACCGACACCAATTTCGCTAAATTCTGCATGATACATGTTTTCACGATGATGAATGCTTGTCGTGAGCTGATCGAGGATTTCGCCGATACTTGTCTGTCCAGATCAGAGATTTTCTCCTCACCAGCTATATCTGTAGCCTCAGTCTTGATACCTCTGCTCGAGAACACTGCCATTCAACTCATGCGTTATATATCCTGCCTGGCAGAGATCGAGAGCATATTTTTGAGCTATATTATCGAGTACTGATGACTCTGAGAGTGGTCCGAGATTTCGTGCTACTCTTCGGTTGCTATGCTCGGTGATGAGATAATTACGTATTTGAGCAAGTGAGAAATTACTTTTTTCGATCGTGAGCGGTCCGGTAGGGTTATAGCTATCTTCGCAAGAGCTTCCATCTATCACACTTTCTGCTTCACACAGGAGGTGCTGAAAATAGGCAAAAATTTCTTTTGTTGTCGATGGTGTCGTCGGGAGGTCTCTGTAACTCTGTATGAGATTCTGGGTCTGTTTGATTTTTACGGATTGTTCCTCGGTGCTTTTCCCTTCGAGATATCTTTCACGATAGATATCCCATACTTTTTCTATACGAGCTTGTGAGAGGCCATCGAGACCAAATGTTGTCAGTGAAAAAGAGACGAGGATAATCGCGATTATTTTTTTCATAAGTAGCAAAAAGAGGGATTTTTCGTATAGTACTCTCTATAATTTTCTTTGCAAATGGTTGCTACACCAACACTCTTGACTCTCGTAAACAAGAAACGGCTCACACACGATGTGTATGAGCTCGAGTATACAAGTGAACAAAATTTCGCCATTCTTCCTGGTCAATTCCTTCTCTGCGATACCTCTGGAGATCCAAAACTCCGCCGTTCTTATTCTGTCAGCTGGTCAGAGTGAAAGAGTGTATTTTTTATCATAAAAAGACTTCCAGAAGGCAAGGGGGGGAGTGTGGCTATCTGTGACCAGGAAGTTGGCCATTCTATGCATGTTTGGGGACCTATGGGTCGTTTTGTTCTGCAGGAAAATTTCTCTCCAAAAGTGTTTATAGGGACTGGTACAGGATTTGCACCGCTCTATTTTCAGCTCCGCTTCGCTCTCGATAGAAATCTTCAGATACCCCTCTTTTTCCTCTTCGGAGTCAGAGAATTGAGAGATGTTTTTTATATTGATCAGCTTCAAAATTGGTCACAGAAAAATCTTCTCGACTACGAGATATATTGTTCACGAGAGTCTTCTCTTCTTCCTGAAAAGCATCATGAATGACGAGTTACAGAGTATCTCACTCCAGAAAATGTTTCAAAATT
Organism: uncultured Candidatus Peribacteria bacterium; assembly: GCA_965231115.1. Classification (GTDB taxonomy): domain Bacteria; phylum Patescibacteriota; class Gracilibacteria; order BD1-5; family JAGOOR01; genus JAGOOR01. The sequence continues at coordinate 989,887 of OZ246415.1, read as the reverse complement.
GAATACAGCAGGGGATACAGAATTCTACATCTGTGGAAGTCCAGCGATGGTGACAGAAGTTCGTTCTATGCTTGGCCTTTATGGTATATTGCCAGAGAAGGTATTTTTTGAACAATATTAGTTTACAAAATATAATTTTTTCTATCATTTGTGGCAATGTCTTTTCCATGACCTATGCTCTGACCTCGTTCTAGCTTAAAATGAAAACAAGAACCATGAAGAAGAATTTTCAATCGTAGGAATTTCCTTTTCTGACTTGGCTCGTCCTTGACGACGCTTGGCATTGGTAATGGCCAAGCTCAACGAGAAATAGCGGTTAAAGTGCACAGAATTATCACTGATTCAAAAATCCCTCCCATCATTGCTTGTGCCGATATGCATGTTGGCGGTACTTGAAGCACGTTAGAGCCTGGAAAGTTTGAGAGAGCTATCGAGCATGCACGTACCGAAGTACTCAAACATACGACAGAAACACCTGTTTTTTGTGTTGCTGGTGATTTTGCTTGCAGTGCAAACTGGGTAGCTCATACCACACATCAATCTTTTGGTGACTTTTATGATATATTTGGAGCTTTAGCACAGAAAAATACAGTTTTTGGTTCTCGTGGTAATCATGACGTAAAACTTGCTGATTGGTCAAAAATAGAGAGTCAATTAGGCTGATCTATCTCTTTTTTAAGACAATCAAAATTATGAGAGACTTTTGGAAATGGTTTTCAAGTTCTCAGCATGCCTGATTTTAATTCACAATCAGATCTCTATACGGATGAAATGATGAATAAAATGCTCAAAACCATCAATAGTCATACTGGTACTTCGTTTATTCTCTGCCATGATCCTGATGGAGTGGATTTTTTTGAAAAATGGTGTCTTAAAAATGGTCATAAAGTCCTCCAGTCAACACTTTTCTTCTGTGGTCATACACATGGATGACTCGTCGGCTATCCAATCATCGATCGTCTCATCGCTCAAAAAACTCCACTGCATCTCAAATCTGATTATGTCCGCGGTACGTATCCGAGCGTTCTTGGTCCCCATGTAAAAATAGTCGTTTCTGTCGGTATTGGAAGCTATCTCGAAGCTTCATTTCGCTATGGTGCTGCTATGCCAACTATTCATGCGTTTGTCTCTGATGATTCAGTTAATACTGTTGAGGCTGAATCTATAATTTTGACAAAATAATTTTTGTATTAAAATACATAAAATCGTATTTCAATGTTTTTAGATAAAGCAGTTTATTATTCAGAAGATGAAACAAGCTTATTTTTAAGGGGTGGTTTATCCTGTCCTATGTTATGACCAAATCAAGAAGTAGAAGCTGTTATTAAAGGAGATTGTTCTACATTAGAAAGTCTTTGATATACCTGCGGAAGAGTTGCTCAAGCAGTTTTTGATTTATTTTCTCAAACACAATCTGGTCGGATGAGGCCTATTCCATGATTCGACATTGAGGAACATGAAGAAATTTTTTTACCTCCATGTCCACTCTGTGGGACCTACGAAGATGTGCGAATTCCAAGAATTCTTGAGATAGTTGCAGTGCCTCAGTCCCATGCAGACGAAATTTATGCCCATGTTGTTCAATCTAGAGAACAATTTATTGTCGGAGATGTGAGAAAATTTGCAGTTGATAGATGAGCATTTATTTTTTCAAAACTCCACCCTCACCTCATTGGCCAACATAGTTTTTTTCAAGGGCAGTGACCCTATAGGCTCGATCCTGATAGGCTCATACCATTCTTAAAATCTGCACAATTATTGTAGTTATGTCTCAATTTATTCTTCATCCATCTCACGGGCATAGTCTCCCTACAAAAAATGGTTCTAGTGCAAAAGCCGTTCTCATGCACACAAAAACTCCAGAGGGTATAGAGGAATTTCGTCGAGAGATGGGAATAGCTGATATCTTACAAAATGTACCAGAAAAAATAATTATAGTTATTGGCTCTGGCATGAGCGATGCCTGTGATGCTATGAGTAGTGACTCGCGAGCACGTGCTGACCACGCTTTCCGTGTTTTTCAAGAGTCTCCAAATAATACCATCATTTTTCCTACTGCGCGATTTACCTATCGTTTTTTGCACCATGAAAATCCTGAATTAAATCCGCTTTCCACCGATGCTCGTGAAATTGCTAAATATATGGTTTCAAGAGGAGTGCAACCAGAAAGAATCATATGCTCTGAATGGTCGAATTGTACTGTTGGTGATGCCGTTTTCGCACGTCTTGTTCTGGGGTGAATTATTACTCCTGATTCTACCATGATACAAATTGTGTCATCTGGTTTTGCGGAAGAACGTGCAAAAATTGCTTTTGGACTCCTTTTTCCAGAATGGGACATACAGTATTCTATGACGCAATGAGGTCTTTCTCCTGCAAATGAAGAAAAACGAAGAGCTGTAGAAGTAAAAGTGAACGGAATGTATCGTCAGCAAATCGATCATTACTGATTGAAAATTGGCGATCCCCTCGAACAATGATTGAAATTTTTGCGAGAAATATGTACGTCTACGCCATGAAATATTCAAGATCAATTTAATCGAGCTTTAAATGCTCAGACAGGCTGATCGCATGCTACTACTGAAACATACAAATCGTAAGTGAAACTATTTTCCCAATCAAAACTGTTTATAAAAAACCATTGTTTTTTGGATGCCTGCTTGAAGAGAAAATCGTGGTCTCCATCACAGTTCCGCCCGAGCCTTATCACTACTGAGCCAGAGACTTTGTCCTCCAGGTGCATCTGGATTATTTCGTTGTATTTCTGGAATTCATAAAGCGTCTAGTGCGAGTGTTATAACATCGCGGAGCTTGTGATGGTTGCCATCCGACGTTCATCCGAGATTGTAAAGTGTGCTCTTATTTTCATTTCCTAGAGTACAGCTCAGTACGCCATTCACTATATCGCTGACGTAGATCCAGGCTCGTTCTTGTTCTCCGTTTCCAAACATTTGGAAGCCTTCTTGTTGAGCAAAAAGATTTGGAAACATGTGAGGGTGTTCTGCGACATGCCTCTGTCCTGCTCCATACACATTTCCAAAGCGGAAACGATGTATACGGATTCATTCTTGCGAGAGTTCGATATATCTCCTTTCTGCGAGTATCTTTTCCCAGAGATATGGCTGAACAGTTTTGAGCTTTACTAAGTCATCTTCGGTAAACATCATTGGATCAAGATCTTCTTCTGTAAATGTCTTTTTTTCATCTGATTTTCCGAGGATTTTGAGCGCTAGATATGTGAAATAGCTTGATGAAAATGAAATAGATCAAACACCATTTCACTGTTCGTGCATTCTTTTTGCACAGTCTATAATATTCTTGTTGATAGTTGCATTGCTCTCAAAGTCTTTTGTTGGCCCTTCCTTATTGCTTCCCGTGTGACTCGCTCCAAAAGCATTTGCCGCAAAGGCGTATACCAGAGCATTTGCCCCATACATGTGTAAAATTTTCTCTACCTCACTCTTATTCCTCAGGTCAGCATAGATAATTTTTATTTTACCGGGATTGAGTCGCATGGCTTCGCTCAAAATATGCGTTACCCGACTTCTGACTACTACGATAACTTGATGTCATTTTTCTGCGAGTTTTTCTGCAGTTTCAGCTCCAATCCATCAGCCTCAGAATATGATAGTATTTTGTAGGGATATCATATTTAGGGGTTTAGTTCTTGCCAAATATGACTGATTCCAGCTTCTAAATTCGTTCTCGGATGCCATCATAACTGATGCTGTGCTTTCTCTATTTTGAGACAGCTGCGAGCAAGGAGGTTTTTTCACTCTGCTTGTCGAGAAGTATCTCTTGTTATTTTTTGCCCTGTTACTGTTTCACATATAAGCATTATCTCTTCAACAGATCTTTCTACGCCGGTACCGATGTTAAAAGTACCATTCACTTTCCTTTGAAGACTTATCATAATAGCAGAGACTACATCGCCTACGTAGACATAATCACGTGTATTTTTTGTCTCTCATATGAGCTGGAATGGCTCATCTTTTTGTATTTTTTCAAGAACTGTCTGTATCACAGAAGCGCTGTCTGCTGTATTTTGTCTCGGTCCATATACATTTGAGAGACGGAGTACAGTGAGTACTCAGAACCATCAGAGTTCTCGATACATCTTTAATAAACTTTCTCCAGCTGCTTTTGACCAGGCATAGGGTGATTTTGGATTCAGTCCTGTATGTTCAGGTGTGGGTATAGTGTATGTATCGCCATAGACTGAACCTCCAGAGGAAGCGAATATTATTTGTGCTGTATTATCTGGAGCTACGTCACGTAAACCATTAATGAGATTTTGAGTTCCCATAATATTTGGATGTAGTGTGCCAGAGGGGTCTCATAAGCTTTTTACAATCGACATCTGTGCCGCGAGATGTACGATTTGTGTCGGTGCGAAATCAGCTATTAATGTTCGTGCTTTTTTTGATGCCAAATCTACTCTATGAAATGTATCATCCCGATTCAAGCTCTTCTGAACCCTTCTACGATTTTCATCAAGAGTCCGTGAACAGTCATCAATTACCATAATTGGAGACTTCGGATCTTCTTTTTTCAGTCAATCTATGAGATGTGATCAGATGAATCCTGCTCCACCTGTTATGAGAATACGTTTCTCTGACATTTTTTCCTTGATAAAATTAATATGTGAATATTAATTATAAATACTTTTTATCAAGTTTTTTACAGACAGACCACGATTGGTTCTCTCTCCCATACCTTGAGCACCATTTTGCTCAGGTCTTTTGCGAGGAATTCACAGAAGTTTTTCTGATTATCTTCAGGTTTTTTTGCAGAGACTGCTTTTTTGACATAGTCTGCTATTGCAGAGTGAGAAGCAGCGATTTCATCAGGGAAGAAGAGTCCACGAGATTCGACTGTAGCATCTTTTGTATTCACAACGAGGACACCTTCTTCACCGAGTTGGATACGGTCTTTGACGGTGCGAGTCTCGAGAGAACCGATACTCATACCATCGACACCGAGGGCTTCGAGAGGGATTTTTTTACGAGAGAAGACAAGCTCATGCTTCTCATCGAGTTCGACGATAGAACCATCTTCGAGCATGAGGACATTTTTTGGATCCCATCCCATCTTCACTGCTTCGCGTTTGAGCGTGAGGCGCTGTGTGATATCTCCATGGACAGGGATGATATATTTCGGTTGTACGAGATTCATGATGACCCGCTGTTCTGCGATACCACCGTGACCACCTGAGTGGACTTCATTTTCTTTGATGGTGATGATTTTTGCTCCAAATCGATTGAGACGATTCATCATATCGATGATGGCGAGTTCATTACCGGGAATAATCGAAGACGAGAGGATGATGGTGTCACGAGGTTTGATTGAGATAGTCTGATGATCTCCACGAGAGATATTATTGAGTCCACCAAATTCTTCACCTTGAGCACCTGTTGTGATGATGATTTGTTTGGTTTCTGGAATGCTTTCCATCGTTTTTTTGTCGAGAGGTTTTACTGTTCCATCTTTGCATTTCAGGATACCCATCTCACGAGCGATGGCGACACAATCGACCATACTTCGTCCATTGACGAGGACATGGCGACCGAGTTGTTCAGCTATCGTGACGACATCCTGGATACGGCTAATCAGTGTTGAAAAGTTTCCGATGATGACACGTTCTGGTGCATCTTGTATGAGTTGTTTGAGTTCTCCTGTGACCTTTGTCTCAGAAGTAGTCCAATCTTGTTTGTAAGAGTTGGTTGTTTCTTGGAGGAGGATATCGATACCACGAGAGGCGATACGAGCATAGTTTGCGAGGTCGACTGGTCGATCGATACGAGGGAAGAATTCGAGTTTGTAGTCACCCATGTGCATGATACGAGCGGATGGAGTCTCGATGTAGACGCCACAACTATCGGGGATAGTATGGTTTACTCGGAAAAATTCGTATTTAAATGGTCCTACATTTGCCATTTTTCCAGCGTCAGGATTGACGGTGAAAAATTGTACTTTGTTTTTGAGTCCAGCTTCTTCGAAACCTTTTTTGATCATCGCAATAGTAAATGGAGATCCATAAATAGGAGGAAATCCGAGAGCAGGAATGAGATTTTTCAGAGCACCGATATGATCGAGATGTCCATGAGTGATGAACATCGCTTTGATGCGCTTCAGGTGTGGCTGGAGAAATCGTATATCAGGGAGGAGATAGTTAAATCCTGGTGAGTTACCACCACGAGCGAATTCGAGACCTCCATCGACGATGAGGATATCATCTCCGTGTTCGAACATAGTCATATTTGCACCGACAGTTCTGAGACCGCCGATAGGGATGATACGAGTGACATTATGCTCTATTTTTGGGAGAATCTGTGGTTCAAATGATTTTGGAAAAATCACAGGAACATTCAGACTCTTGATGACAGCAGGTGAGAGTTGAGAGGGTATTTCTGTCGGCGCAGCGTCAGCTATGATAGCTGGTTTTTCTGCGGGGAGCTCAAGTCTTTTCATCGGTCGGTTTGTCAGAACTGGTTTACCAGTTATGAGTGGTCGTTTTGGAGCGAGAGGTTTCTGTTGTACTGGGGCTACTGGCCGTGACATCGATGGGTTCATCGGTGTTGTTGGCTTGAGCTGGTGCTTCATAGGTGAAGCGGGGAGTGGTTTTTTCACAGGAGCATTGACTCCTGGATGAACCACAGGGATTTGAGTCGTCTCTTCAGGGGAAGAGGGAAGGATTTTTGCATCTCAGAGCTCTGAATCGAGCTCAGCAAAAAAATTATCGGACATAGGGAAAAAGGGAAAAGGGATAAGGTATAAGAAACGTGAAAGTTTTTTTAAATTGTTTCCTAAAGGTATTCTCGCGTGAAATTAAAATTCACTCCGGAATTGAAGCACATGTGTGTACTTATGAATTATGAGACATGAGCATCAAAAAGATCACAGTATGAGCTTCATTGATGGCCACGGAAACGAAAATGGTTTTTTTGAGACGTGTGAGTATATGGTATTCTTTTTTGCAGTGACTTTCAATATTTCTAGGCTTGTGTTTCTCTGAAAATCATCATGGTACAACATGGAGAGTATAGGCTGGTTACAGAAAAATACAAATAATTATTCGAAAAGTCCGCTGTCATGCGATCGGATCCAGTCTGCTGATTTACCTTTTCACCAGAAGCCCCAGAGGAGGACATCGTTAAAATCATAGCTCCCAGCTCGTTCATCGATAAAGGGATTCATAGCAAGCTCGAAGTGGAGATGATAGAGGTATTTCTTATCAGGTACTGCAGAGTCTCCGACATGTCATACCACATCGCCTTTACTGACGATTTGCCCTTCCTGAATATTACTTGGTATTTCTGCGAGATGGGCATAGATAGCGACATGACCTGAACGGGTTTTGAGGTAGACAGTATTACCTCGGTATACATCGAGGTTTTCTTGTTCCTCGAGTTCACTTTTTCCTGAGAGGAGATGGTTCATCTCATTCCAAGAAAAATCTCTCTTTACGTGTATGATGGTACCGTCTTCTATTGCCTTCACGGGTGTCCCTTCTGCGGTATAGAAGTCAAAACCATGATGAACGCCATCAGTTGATTCTGCACGAAAAGGGCGAGGAGAATTTGGGAGATGGGTCGCCTGTGAGGGAAGTTTTGCTCCTGCTATCGGAAGAGAAAATTTCGCATCCCGTGCTGCCAATATGTCATCTATAATTCCGAAAAATTCTCGCACTCTGAGTGATGTCAGACGATAGTCACTTCTGAGTATAGCACTTGCCCGGAGAGTATTTCTGAGCGTTTCACTCGATACATCCGACAGTGTTGCCTCATCAGGATAATGACCATTGATAGGGAGTATGTAGTTTTTGTCAGCGACTCGTATCATCGGAAGAATACAATTTCCTACTGGTTGCCATTGCATGATGGTGCTTTTTGTATCAGTGCTAATCTTTGAAGATGTGCTTTCGCACGGAGAAGAAACAGTCGTATTACCATCGAGCCTGAGAAATACAGCAGCTCCTGTATTCATAGAAGTAACACCAGAAAAAAGTATCTCTACGGGGGGCTTATCGAGAGTAATGGGAGCTATTTTTGGCGGTTCTGATATGAGGATGCCGGGAATGATCGTGATGAGAGTGGCGAGATAAAAATATCGGCGGATCATAGGTAACTATTTATTTTTTCTGTTGATAAAAACACTTTCCTTATTGCTTATATTGTATAAAAAAATTGATCAAATCAACATCAATTTTACTTCTGTGTGAAGAGTGTGTGAATAAGCGTGTCATTTTCGTCTTTCTTCTTATACTTATCGTCTTAATCTCCATTCATTTATGAAATATTTTCTCTCTACTTTTACCTTTCTTTTTACGCTGACTTCACTGGCACAATATGCTGGACTCAGTGATGCTCAAACTCTCGCTGAAAAATGAATCATCGTAAACCAATCTGTCCCTGCAGCACAGTCTGGCGCTAGTCTATCATCTGATTCACAAGTGGCGTCTCTGTATAGAATAGATGATGCTCTCGTACGACAAGAGGCTCTTGGAATAGCCCTGAAATTACGAGGCATTAATTTACCTTCGACGTACACCTGTCGTGATTATTTCTCTGATGCAGGTATCGCGGGTGAATGGTGGGTGTGTCGAGCTGCTGAACTCGCCGCTGATGCCGACATCGTCACCAGAGCAAATACATATTTTCGACCTCGCGCGACACTCACTCTCGCAGAAGCTCTCGGAGTCCTTATCAAATCTCTTAATATTTCTCTTTCAACGACTTCAACAAGCACTGTTTCTGGTACTCTTCCTGCTTGGCAAAAAAGACTCATCCTCACTATCCAAGAAAAACAAATACCTCTGAATGTCAGGACTCATGCTGGAAAAGGTATAGCTCTCTACGATGCTCGACTAGGTTCCACACTCTCTGGGTTTGAAATGTCGCATCAGATGACTCGGGGTGAATTTTTCCAGCTTGTTGTCGACCTACTCGACTACCAATCATCTGCCAATCCTCTCGCTCACTGTACTGTCTATAACGACGGATGTAATGATTGTACCCTCGGAGATGAGTGATCTGTTTGTACGGAGCGTGCATGTTTTTGGAAAGGTATTCCATCATGTTCTGCTTGTGAGACTGGATACAATCTCGAGAATAACAAATGTGTGAAAAAACAAACTTCATGTATCGGTCTCGGAGAGACTGTTTCAAATTTCTCACTGCCACCTGAATATCAAATATCAGGAACTTGTTGTGCTGGATTAACCAGTGTCTGAAGTAAAGAAAGTGGTATTGTTGGCGCTCCGAATATATGTGCAAATATAGGAGATGGTTACTGTGATGCCCGTTATGAGAGTAGCTACAATTCTTCAGACTGCCGTCTCGTTGTAGGAGGGTTTGATTCTTCTATTTGTCAGAATTATTATGACGGCTGTAATAGTTGTTCTCGAGCATCAAATGGTCAAACTATCTGTACCATGATGGCATGTACAGGGAGCCTCCGTCCGAGCTATTGTACGACCTATATCCCGTACTCACCAGTGAATCAGTCGCAGGATAATACATTTATTGGCCAAGTACTCACCGAAATTCAAAACTATGTCAAAGACCTATCATGCACGAGTACTTCTCAGTGCCAGTGGAAACTCTTTGGTAATAGTGCGTGTGGGGGATCGAGTATAGGTCTCAAATATTCAAAACAAAATATAGATACAGCTCTTCTCGATAGTAAAACAACATATTATACCAATGCTCAAATACTCTACAACACAACCTATCCGGTTTTCAGTCCTTGCATGGTGATGACATCTCCCGCTCCACTTACCTGTCTCAACGGTCTCTGTCAATAATTACATCTCCTCAGGGAGAGGCATACCGAGAATGTTTGCTGTATAGCGAATGATCTCTAGACACGTATGTATGATGTCCATACGAACTGCTCTTTCATTATCTGGTGTTTCTTTGAGCTTTGGAGTATTGGCGTAGAGGGCATTGAGATGACGAGTCATGGTGGCGAGATGCGCAATCAGGATATGAAATTTGTAACTTGTGCCACAGTTTTCGAGGAGCTCATTGAAACCTAAAATATCCAACACTAAATCACGATCAAAAGGAGTGAGAGATGAGTCCGTCGTATCTGCTTTTGGTATTTCTCCGATTTCACTCAGAATCTTATTCCATCGGACATAAGTATATTGGAGGTATGGGCCACTATTTCCCTCGAACGCGAGGACTTTGTCCCATTCAAAAATCCAATCACGTTCACGATCTTGACTCAAAAATGAATAGACAATAGCTCCGAGAGCAACTGCTTTTATGTCATTATCTGAGAGGATTCTTTCTCGTTCTATGAGTATTTTTTTCACGCGATCAAAACTTTCGCCAATCAAATCTTTCAAAAATATGACACGACCGTGACGAGTCGACATGGCACCATCTGGGAGGCTCACGAATCCATTTCCAGCATGCGTGAGTTCGGTGTTTTTTTCAGTGAGCCAAGCCTTTGTTGCTGTTGCAAAGAGTTGTCGGAAATGGAGTGCCTGTCGATTATCGACAAAGTATAAAATTCGACTTGGAGACCAGTTTTTTAGACGGTATTTGATGGCTGAGAGGTCGCTGGCGAGATACCCATGAGTTCCGTCTCTTTTCTGGAGAATACACGATGGGAGTTTGGTTTCTTTTGCAAAGACGACACCCACACTTTCGTCTTCATTTTTTGTGGCAATTCAGTTTTTTATGAGCTCATCGACGACAGCTGACATGGTATTGTCTGGCGTGAGATCTGGCCAGGTTCCGAGCTTCGGAAGAGGAAGTCATTCGTAGAAACTTTCTCCAATCCAAATATCAGGATGAACACCAAATTCACTCATGACCGTTCTGACGCCTGCGAGGCTCTTATCGGTGAATTGTTGCCAGAGTTTGACCGAAGTTTCATCGCCTTCAGAGAGCAGCTTAAATGCGTCACGACATTCCTGTTCTATTTCTGGTTCTTTCTCTGTTTTTTCGGTAATAGCGACGTAGATTTCGAGCAGATGATGGACGGGGTCTTTCTGAAATGCTTCCTCATCGCCAAAATACTTCCAACCAGTAATGAGTTTTCCAAATATACCACCCCAATCACCCTGATGCATATCTGCGGTGACATCGTAGCCCATGAGGCGAAGGAGATTGATAGTTGCTTGTCAGAAAAGGGGGGTGCACAGATGACCGATATGGAGCGGCTTCCCGATATTTGCCCCCATATAATCGATGATGATTTTCTCATTTTTTTTCTCAAATGTTGGGAGTGACCATACTCTAAGTTCTTTTTGGTAAAACTCATCAGTGACAAAGAGATTCACGAAACCACCTTGGATATTTCCATCTGTTACATAGTTTTCAGTTTTCATGAAATCAAGCACTTCTTGTGATAGTTGTGTTGGGGGCATTTTTGTCGCTTTTACTGCAGGAAATATATTAATACAAATATCGCCGAATTTGTGGTCTGGTGGAATAGTGAATTGAAATGCATCCGGAGAACAGTCTTTACCTGTCGTTTTGATGTATTCGGAGAGGGATTTTCTGAGAGTTGTGCACTGCATAAATAAGAGCGAGAAATTGTCAGCAGTATATATGTAAAATAAAAAGGGGCAATATTTGTATCTAAAAAGGAAATATGGTAGGATAAAAGAGTAAAAATACTCTATGTCTGATACTCCTCGTATAGAAAAACCAAAGAAAGACCTTACAGAAGCTGAAAAAGCTGCACAAATTGATGCACAGAAAACTACTTCAGAAACAAATGAAGAACTTGAAAGTGCCAAAAAAATAGCTGAAGAACGACGAGAAGCGATAAAAAAATGAGTTATTGATGATGCTAAAAAAATGCAGGAAGAAATCAAAGTTGCATTGCCACCTGAAAATGTTATCAAAGATCCAAAACAATTTTCTGATATTCTAAAGCTCAAAATCGAACATGTTCCACGAAATGTACCTGCATTTCTCGATGCTTTAGTAGAACAAAATCCGAAACTTCTCGATGCTCCAGGTATTGCTGCGGTATTGGCTATCAAGATTCAAGATCTTCTCAAAGTTGTTTCTGAAAAACCTGAACTTTCTCACGATCGTGATTGGATGGATTCTCTTCGCAAAAGTATCAATCACTTGATCATAAATCCTAGCCTCTCATCTCAGCTTCAACAATATGGTACTATGGATGAGCAGATGCGTAAAGAGCTCCAAAAAGATCTCGGTATTAATGAAAAAATTACTGAATGACTCGATGAGAATACGAGAGAAATTGTTCAGAGAGTTCACACGGGTTTTTATCGATTTGATGCAGAAGTAAATACGTGGGTCAATAGTGTCGGAGCTCTTGTTTTTCTCTGGCCAGAAAATATCGCTGGCATAAAAAAATATCTCACTGCTGTGCATCCAGATCACCCTTTTCTCAAGGTGACAAATTATCATAGCAATGACAAAGCCGGTAAATATGCGATTGTATCTGATGGTCAACCCCACAATATGATGTTAGCGGAGTCTGATTATCTCGTTCGATATCTCGCTGAGCGCGGTCAAGGCAAGGATGACGCAGTTATTTTTGATGAGCTTGGGAAAAATCATGTTGCCCATCTCAAAACCAACGCAGAAGTAACAAAATCAGTAAAAGAATTCGAGAAAAAATATGGAAAATGAAGCTACAGTGGTTTACCAGAACAACAACTCTACGAACAAAGTCGTCTCGTTTCTCGATCTATACTTTCTCATGAAGAGTATGCGCAGATGCGAGAATCTGTTGGTGCAGAGCAGTATGAGCTTGTCCTGGAAAAACGCCCAGAAATGAAAGATATAATTACCGATATTGTCGGTGGTTTTATCCGATTCAATAGACATACACATACCTTTCAGACAGTGACAAATGAGGAAATTCGTTTTACCAAAGAAGAATTCCAAATGATTCAGACTATTTTTGAAAAAACTCATCCAGACTATATGTTTTTGCATGATAAAGATATACCGACGTATTCTCGTGATAACAGAAAAAAAATGCAGTACAATTCTCGAACACTCAGAGATAGAATACTTTTTTATCAGCAATAATTTTTTATCACTATGCCAATAGAAAAAATCGATTCAAAAAAGAAAGATATACCCTCGGAGATAAGGGTATTGCAGAATGATAATTCTGCTCATATCCTCAAGAAACAAATCGATCAAGCTCCAAAAGAAGAGGTCAAACGGGCTATCATACCAGAACAAAACAAAACACTCAGAGATCGTATTACCCCGCTTCGTTCGACAGAGAGCTCTCTCCAAAAACACAGAACTCGTACTGACGAGTCTAATAGTATTGATGTATAACTTTTATTTTTAATTTTCTATTATGTCTATTTCCTCAAATGTTGGTGAAACCAAGGAAAAAATACGAGCCATTCCTGACCCAGATAATACCATAGAATGAGCAAAAGATTCCGCCATCGATGCTGCTGATGATGTCATGTCTGATGGCAGAAAAATCCAGGGACTTGCAAGAGACGCAAAAACAAATGATGGTAAGATTCTCTCTGCAGCCCAAGACGCGGAGAGAGCCTTGAAATCATTCATTTCTACTGCTCGTTCTGATCTCGAAACACAGATGAAAATAACTCGTGATGCTATGGATACTGCGCAGAGAAATTTTGACCAAGCCGCTACGAGAATCATTACAGATTTTGAAGGGAGTATTCGTACTATAAATGATACTAAGTCAGAAAATGATGGAGTACATGATGAGATTATTGAGACTGCGTGATAGTATATTCTATCTGGACTCAAAGAGAGAAATCATATACTGCATATGATTTCTTTTTTTATGCATTATTCAGCTCCGTCTCATCCACTTATTCATGCACTACTGCTTCGCCGTGAAGAATTTCATGGTGTAGAGAGATTGATTGTTGAGACGAGAGATCAGGGGGAGAAGCTTCTCCAGACACTTCAGAAACTCGCTGAAATAGAGAAAAATCCAAAACAATACAGGCTCATCACAACAAAAACTGATATTCTCGAAGTCATGTATGACGCAGACTTAGTTGGCATTTTCCCAATCGAGACGCTGGACTGGAAGATCGAAAATGAACAAAAACTCACACTGACACTTACAAAGGGTATGAAATATTCTGAAGAACTTCTCGTGACATGGCTCACAGATCATGGATTTAAGGCACAAAAATCTGATGAGGAAAATACATTCTTTCGACAGTGAGATACTGTCAGTATAGAAACACGAAAGGGGACATTGCTTGTTAATTTCTTTGGCAGTACACTCGAGACTCTCTATCTCGCTGGCGAGGAGAAGGATGAGTGGAGATTTTTTGCGCGGTAATTTTTTATTTGTGTCATACTGACGAAAGTCGGTTCCAGATTCTGTCATACCGTGCTCGGGAGATTTGCCTGAATGGCAAAGCGAGTAGTATCCAGGTGAAAACACAATTTCCTTATTGCTTCGTTTGGTACTTTTTCTGCAAAAAGTACTCAAAAGCATTCAAAGGGCAAAAACTCGCTATAGGCCAAGTTCATCACATTTCTGTTTTCATCCCGCTCAAACAGTTTGCCCCTTAAAAATCTTTTTCCGTTCTTCTATCAGGAAGCTTATATTAGATTTTTCTCTTTGAGGATTCCAGATTTTTCGAGAATCAGGGCTTCTTCGATACACCAAGGAGAGTATTTATCCGTGTTATTTTTTATCTCTGTGAGAAAATCATCCCAACTGATCCATTCGATTGCTTCGACTTCATCAGGATTGATAATCGGCTCGTCTTCTGTGTATCCGATGTGAATAGGACAAATCTCATTTTCCATAACACCATCTTTTGAGAATTGATAACGATAAGGAGCAGCTTCTTCTATCCAGACAACGGTCATACCGAGTTCATCCTTTATTCTCCTCTTGGCTGCATCCACATTGCTTTCATCGAGTCCGGGATGTCCACAACAACTATTTGACCAGGCGAGAGGCCAGGTTTTTTTGACATGACTTCTCTGCTGGAGCAGGAGTTTTTTGTCAGCATTAAAAATAAACACTGAAAATGCACGGTGGAGTGGCGTTATCGCTCCGTGTACTTGGGATTTTGGCATCGTACCCAGTATATTATTTCATTCATCGACGAGTACGACGAGTTCTGGCTGATTCATAGATTTTCTGGCTATATAATGCGGGGAATTATAGAGTCTTACTGTTTCAAATCAAAATTTAATAGAGGAGTTCGACAACAGTATAGACGAGCATAATCCCGAGAATGCTCATGCAGGTCCAGAAAATCCAGTGGTGAGAGTGTGGTTCTTTTTTTTCGATATTTGCGACGTATTTTCGAGCATCTTCGAGGATGTTATTTGGTATCAAAATCCACATGAGGAGTGGTATAATGAGGACGTCATCAGTGATACCGAGAAGGGGCAAAAAATCAGGGAGTATATCTACTGGACTCACGATATAGGCGAGAGAGAGGATAGCGATGATGAGCTTTGTTACGAGTTCAGTTCTATCGTCCATATAGGCTCGAGCGAGTGTACGTATCTCGCTTTTTATACTGTGTATTTTTTTTATGTTTTTGAAAAAACTCATAGTTACTATGCTGGATCAGGTGTTAAACTTTCTCATTTTATGAGTTTTCCAAGTGACTCCATCGTTTTCCAATTTCGGGTTGTCGCTGTGACACTGAGTTTTTTCTCGAAAAACATAGTCGAGAATTTTGTCATTCCATATCCGTCGGGACAATAGAGATAAATGGTCGTACCATCTATGACAAATTCATCACTCTGAAATTTTTCATCTCGAGTACTGGCGAGGAGAGATGACTCTGGCATAGTATCCAAGAGAGTGACGTGGAGTTTTGAGGCGTCTTTTTTACCGTTATTATATGGATTTTTCTCGAGTATGGAGAGGAGATTTTTTTCTGTGAGGATGAGAACAGGGACTTCAAAACCATAATGATTTTTGATGAGCTCTTTCATTTTTACTCTGAGATTTTCTGTACTTTTCTCGTCACTTTTGAAGACGACATTTCCGCTCTGGATATAGGTCATAGCATTTTCAAATCCACTCTTGAGAAGGAGCGCTTTGAAATCTTTCATATTGATCATTTTTTGGCCACTGACATTGATGCCTCGGAGAAGTGCTATATAGGAATTCATGTGAGGAGTATACTCAGAAATGATATTTTCGTGAATTTACTCTTTATTTCGCTGCTTGATTTGTTGTCTGCTTCTCTTTGTACTTCATGATGTTTTTGGCAAATTCGAGGACATCTCGTCGTGTTGCTTTGACTGTTGCCCAAGGATTTACATGGAGCTTCGTGTCATCGTGGAGTACCTTTCTCACGTAGGCGTAGAACACTTCTGCCTGCCATTCTGCTCCATAATAATATATATCTCTGTAACCGCTCTCGTGTCCATCCCACGGGAGATTTGCAGCATAATAATAGCTGTATCCTGCCCACGCTCCATCATCGGAGAATGTCTTCATGAGTATAGCGAGTGCTTCAGCACGAATAATCTCGTCGTGTGGTCGAGCTTTCTTTTTGGCTGGATCGGTATCTTTTTGTGCACTGATAATCCCGCGATCAACCGCAGATTCCATCGTGCGACAGACCTCTATCTCCGTTTTTGGTATATCGAGAAAGTCACCACGACAGGTTTGATTTTTTTTCACATCGGCCATCACGAGAGCCATATCGACGACCTCCTCTCGTGTGATTTTTTCATTCCATTGATATTTTTCTGGTTCATTTTTCCAGTTTTTGATGATATCTTTTGTTGCGAGATACTTCGCCATCTCGATATCGACTGGCGTGACTTTTGGAGTACACGCTGTGAGACAGAGTCAGACTATTGCGAGTGAGAGAATTTTTTTCATGGAGAGATTGAGCATTTATCTTTTTTATTGTGTCGCTCCAGTTCCAAAAGGATTATAGAGTTTTACGTATTCTCCGTTATCTGCATTTTGGAAATAAATTGCATATGGTTCATCAGATAGATGAGATTCTCCTGGAATTTCGCCCATGGCACCATTGAGATTCGCAGGAAGGGTGAATGTTACTTGTTTGCCATCCTGGGTGACTCCATACCCCTCGACGAGTTGCATCATGGCATGTCGAGAATAATTTCCGGCATATATTTGTATGACACTGTGAAAAGGAAAGTTACTGACTCCAAGTGTCACGAGTGCTCATTTTTTTCCTTCACCACTGACACTATCGACTCTGAGTCGCGAAGTGCCATAGCTAAATGCATCAGTTTTGCAGACACGATTGGTCGTGCCATCACATGACCAAGCAATACCTGTATTATTCTCATAGAGATGGCTCATAGTACCTGATGAACAGAATTTATCATTGGTCCCAGCGAGCGCTAATAGATCTAATCCTGCTGGTGTATTGAGAGATTGAAAATCTGAATTATTCCATTCGCCACATGAGACAGTTGTGTTTTGTTTTTTTGAAATCTGGTATGCAAAATCAAACACTTCACGTCGAGTAGCCTTATCATCTGGTCTCGGATTAATCTTGAGAGCAGAATCATCTTGAAGTATAACCTTTGTGTACCTGAAAAATAACCATGCTTGCCAGTCTGCTCAGAAATAAAATGAATGACGATAATCCGAGTCTATAAACTCTTGATAATATCATATTTCTGAGGCTCCTCATTCTTTTGGAAGGGCATTTTTTAGTATCCCCAATGCTTCTGCTCGTGTGATGTTTCCGTAGGGTCGAGTCTTCATGCCCGCAGGTTTTGCATTGATGAATCATCTATCTGCGGCTGTCTCGATAGTCCGACACACCCAATCAGTATCTGATTTTGGTACGTCAGTAAAGTCTCCACGACAGTGAGCATTGCGAGTGATATTCATCATCGCGAGCACCATGCCCATAATCTCTGAGCGAGCAATGTAATCATCGAATCGATAATTTTTTGGTGCACTACTCCAATCTTTGATAATTTTTTCACTAGCAAGATAGTTTGCCTGAGTGACATCATTTGCCGTATATCCAAATGTTCCTACTACAAAAGAGGAGAGTAGGATAAGGGTGATTATTTTTTTCATAGTTTTTATTTATTTGATTCTATTCTAACAATATTTTCATTTTTATCGATTCACAAAATCGAACTGGAGCTTGTTCATTTCTTATTATCTTCCCTTAAATATTTATCACATCTTTTAGCCATTGAAAAAATTTCACAGAAATTGGTTTTGAGCTGACTGGGATTCAAAATAGGTGATTTTTTATGTTGCCTACATCTGGTTCAATTCCTCGACGGTAACTTATAGGATCAATACAGTTCTCGTATTTTTTTTTGTCAGTTATCTTTTCACAGAGCATTTCTCTTGTTAGCATGTTGTCTTTCATGAGAACGCAGAAAGTATTTATTGGCGCATCGGTGTTTACTCTATACTCACAGACTCATTTATATATGTTTTTTGCAACACTCATATAGCATTCATCGCGTGAAATAGTGTCTGAGTTTTTTTCACACTCTCATCTTGCCACAGATGTTTCGTACAAACATCTTGCTCTTGAAAATCACCTCTCTTTTTTGCTGTACAACCAAAATATTCATCATGATAATTCTGGAGTAAACTCTTCACAAAGGTCAAAGCTCCGCACTTCTTGAATAATAGCTCAATAACAGTCTTCTTTTGTATCGAAATATCTATTTTCTGGTTGCCCTGACAATCACTCACATATATCTATATTTTTCTCTTGCAAAATTTGAGGCCAACTTATTGGTCGACTAATATAGTAGTCAAGAACTTTATAGCATTCGATGCATACTCAAAATGAGGCAACTAAAATTCCGATGGCAATAATTATTTTTTTCATAGTTTTTATTTATTTGATTCTATTCTAACAATATTTTCATTTTTATCGACCCAGAGAGTCATACCAGGAAGTGTGTATCACTTGCGATCATTCTCCGCTACTTCACCAGTTCATCCTGCTGCTTTCTGGAAGAGTTCTTGTGTCTCTGATATATTTTTTCCGACGAGATACTGATATTCTGTGGAATCAAAATGACTGATATGTGTCACTCGATACGTGAGCATCATACCTCCGACGATGATAAGTGGGATAAGTGCGAGGACGATATGCTTCCGTGTTCGTCTGAATATAAGTGTGATGAGAGTGCTAACCACATAGAGTGGAAGTATGACAATACCAGTAAATATCCCCAGCGCTATAGCATCTCCATCTCCCGTTGCTGGTTGTAAAAGGACTCATACGAGGAGAACTATCACCAGAATCTGTATCACGAGGGTGATAGTGGAGAGAAGGGAAGAGGATTTTTTCATGCAAAAAGTTTATTTATTGCTTTAACAAATCCATAGTTTTTTCTAATTTTGCAATATCTAAATGTTCATGTCCTCCAGCAGGTTCTTTTATTGATTTAAAAATGGCTTCTAAATTAACGAGCTCATTTTGTGGTATTCATTCAATTCTATTTTCTGTTTGTTTTCATTTGTATCTTATATTATCGCCAATTCCATTTAATCTATGGCTTCTTTCTCGAACCGAGTTTCAGAAATAAATAGAAAATTTCCTTAATAAATGAAATGCAATTACTATATAATGAATGCTGGTTTCTTTATTGCTCAGTGCTGTATTTATGTTTGGTTTTAAGTGAATGGTTATTCAAATTTGGTGTAAATAATGTTTCATTGCTCTCGCTTCTGGGACGAAATCAATAAAGAAATTTTTTATCTTACCTATCTCATTTTCTGCGCTAATGCCGTGGCTATTTAGAATACTTTCTATTTCTTTTCATAAATCTATTGAGGGTAATTCAAAATAATATGGTATAATTTTAAGCAGATATTCCGTGCCATATCAATTATGAATATTATATTTTTTTTCAATCATTTCACTTATAACTCTTTGATCTATAGCTAAGACAAAAAGAGTGTTATCAGCAGAGAGAAAGTTCTTAATAGCTTCAATTAATTTGACTGTATTTTCGGGTAAACAGCGATCAAGATCATCAATAAATATAAAGAGCTTTTTACTTGCACCTAGTCAGCTTTGTATAGCTGCGTTGAAGTCTTTTTTAAATTCCTCAATTTTATCTACCCAAATTTCATGCTCTTTTAATAATCTTTTTTCCCAAAAATCTCAATCTTTTTCTGTTTCAATTGGGTCGGGAATTGATAGTGATAATCATAGTCATGGCACTTCTACTGAGACAGATTTAGTAACGCCACTCAGGATAGTTAATGCCGAAATCTCAATCTTTTTCCAGAGTGATTCTTTTATTTTTAATTCTTGTTTTATTTTTTTTAAAAGTGCATACATTAGATCGCCATCTTTTCAGTATTCATACTTCCATGGCTCAAAATAAACTACGCATATTTCATCGTGCCTTTCTAATAATTTCTGTATTCAAGATAAAGTAGAAGTTTTCCCACTTCACCAATTTCCGTAAAGCCCAAAACAGTTCGGTAATTCCATTTCTAGTAATATTTTATCCAAAATATTTTTAGCCAATTCACTTGGTTCTCAAGTTTGATGTTTTTCTGTTGGGAATAGTGCCATATTTTGTAGAAGTCAGTTCTTAAGTTCAATTATCTTGATTAATCAGGTCATTGCAATACCATCGTGGAGAAATTTAATGTCCAAAAAACACCCACAATCCCTGGCTCTCTGACTCGATTTCGCACCTGATTTTGAGAGAATTCGTCGTGAGTACTCACCAATAGAGATAAATCAGATAGCCAATCCTGAGCATACTCCTGTGGGAATTGAGTATGTCGAGTGTGATACGCTTTCGGAGCTGGTGGAGTTTCTCCATAAACAAAAAAATATTCTCGTTCTTACCAAACAAACACCCGTGATGGAGAAGTTTTGTGCGGATAATGAGATAGAAGCACGGATTCATGCGTGGAAACTTGGTGGTCCGTCGTTTGTCCTCGACGGTCAGTGTGTGATTACTGATGAGCTGATTTGACCACTCTTGGGTGGAGTCTTTCGACGAAAGAAGCGACCGCAACTCGATTTGCTCGTGCAGATAAAGGCGGGCGATTCTGTGGTGCATCTCTTTCATGGTGTGGGCATATTTCAGTGAATCGTCCGAAATACGTTGTCATGAACGGAGCGTGAGTATATCGAGATAGAATACGCGGAGAAGGATAGGCTCTTTGTGCCGGTCGAGGAGCTTCATCGTGTCTCAAAATTTGTCGGAGAGACGACCCCGACACTGACTCGTCTCGGTTCACCGACATGGAAAACTATTCTCGCAAAAACCAACGAAGAGATCCAGCAAATCGCCGAAGAACTCCTCGCCAATCATGCTGCTCGCAGACTGGCTGGTGGTGTATCGATGATGGATTTTCCTGAAAAAGAAGAGACTTTTCATGTCGCATTTCCACACAAGCATACGCTCGATCAAGAAGAGGCTATTGCAGGCATCATGGCGGATATGAATAGTGAAAAACCGATGGACAGACTCCTCTCGGGTGATGTCGGATTTGGCAAAACAGAAGTATCACTCCATGCTGTCTATCGCGCATTTCTCAATGAGAAACAAACAATCTTTCTCGCACCGCTCGTCGTCCTCGCATACGAGCACTATGAATCAATTCGTGAACGCCTCAAGCCCTTTGGTGTGAACGTGGCGATGATGACCCGTATGAGTACCACCAAAGAAATTACAGCCGTTTTAAAAGGTCTCAAAGATGGCTCGATTCATTGTGTGATTGGGACACACAGACTCCTCTCACCCGATATAAAATTTCGCAACCTCGGACTTGTCGTCGTCGATGAAGAACACAAGTTTGGTGTAGCAGATAAAGAAAAAATCATGCACCTCAAAGCAGGTGTCGATACACTTGCACTCTCAGCGACGCCGATTCCTCGCTCGCTCAATCTCGCACTCTCTGGTGTGAAAAATTTCTCAATATTGTCTACTCCACCACACGGGAAAAAGCCGATTCATACCGCAGTCGCACGCTATGACCAGACTATCGTCAAGCGTGCTATCGAAGAAGAACTCGCTCGTGGTGGCAAAGTATTTTTCGTTCACAACACCATCAAGACGCTTCCCATTCTCAAGAAAGAAATTGAATCTCTTGTGCCAAAAGCAAAAGTCGTCATCACGAATGGTCAGCTTCCATCGGACGAACTCGAAGACCGCATCATGGAATTCAAACTTGGGATGCATAATGTCCTCCTCACAACAACCGTCATCGAAAATGGTATCAACTTCCTCGATACCAATACGATTATTATTGATGAAGCAGAAGACTTCGGACTCGCTCAGCTCCACCAACTTCGTGGACGTGTCGGTCGTGGACAGATTCAGGGTATCTGCTACCTTATGTATCGACAGCCAGAGCTTCAGGACGAAGCACGTGAGCGACTCATGACTATCGCGAATCATACACATCTCGGCGCAGGATTTGAGATAGCTCTACGAGACATGGAAATCCGTGGTGTTGGTGATGTGCTCGGTGTCCGCCAATCAGGGAAGACACGCGATGTGGGTGTGAGTTTTTATTTGAAACTTCTCGAACAAAAAATCGAAGAACTTCAGTCATGAAAAAAAGAATCAAAGGTGGATACCGTTGTTGATCTCCCCATCAGTGCCTATATTCCAGACGAAGCATTTAGCTCAGACATCGAGAAGATTCACTTCTACCGAGAACTCGAGAGTGTTCGGAGTGAAGAAGAATTGACTGAAGTTATCGAGCCCCTCAAGACTCGTATCGATGTGAAACAATCATCTGTCGATCATCTCTTTCTCCTGATTCGTAGCCGTCTCTTCTTGTCTTCGCTTGGCATCAAACGTGTGAACATGCAGCTTGGCAAATATATCCTTGAGTGGGGAGGGGAATGAGAAAAAACCCTCGAAGCCATGAAAACAATTATCAAAAAAGACACTAAAAAATGCGCAGAGGTTCTTTCGGGAAAAAAGATTTCCTTCTCACGCAAAGCATTTCTGAACCATGGGGAATTTTTGAAGTACTTTCTTGTATAATTGACAATTAATATAAATAGTATATAAATACTTAATGAAATTACTCACACAAGATGTGACGATGGGTGAATTATGCGTGGCTCAGTATTTTGCTGGCTGGGGTGGGAGAAATATGAAATATCTATGAAGGAACTATGCTGAGCTACTGAGTGAGCCAGATAGGCCCCATATACCAGCTATTCATGCCCTCACTATCCATGGACTCCGAGAGAGGATACGGGGTATGGCGCTGACGTTGTGTTGTTTTAAACATGAAAAACCTCTCGATGAAGGTGGAGGGTTCTATGAATTTTGTACTCTCAGAATGAAAAACCTCGGTTGTGGACATGGAGAAGTGCCTCTTTTGCCACTTCGTTTAGGCCTTATAATGGCTTACCAACAGGGGATTATATCGTTCGATGAATATGTGCCGATGATGGATAGGCTTTCCCACGCAAACCTCGCTTTGTCCGTGTATGACGGAAAAGCATGACTCAGATACCGTACATACTGAGAAAATCCTGCATATAAAGCATCTGAAATTGCAAAAATAGGGGAAGGGCAAGAGTGAGAAGGGCAAAAATTGGTTGAAATTCGAGATCAAGTGATCGCGTATCTAGACCTTATTTTATCGACTTTTTAGTGTTTATTTTGTTCGAATAATGTTATTGTTAATAATAATTGACTATATGTTATAATATAATATATTGTAACCTATAATCTAGCTAGATGAAATCTTTAGATACCCCTTTGATAGATGTATCTCCTAAAATTATAAAGGAACTCCCGAGGATTAGCGATATTAATCGCCAACCCCTTGTTGTTGAAGTGAGAGCTTTACTCTATCCTGATGGCATCGATAAAGCTCCTGCTAAACTCAGTTTTGATATTAGAAATCGTTTGGCGGAAGTCTTACAAGATCAGACGGACGACATTCCAAGAGACTTATTAGTCCAGTTGGCACATAGTGTCTATCTTTCAGAACCCTGAAAACTGGAATATCCCCAAGAATGCATAGATGCTGTCTCGCCCAGATTCTACATGAGATTGACACATTTACTCGGAGCTTTACATATTGAATGAATAAAAAAACCAGCTCCTGCAAAGGACCTTCCAGCCCCTGAATCACCTCTTCTTTTTTCAGGTGTTGTCGTGGATGAAGGTAAGCCAAAAAACACCAAATATGTTTATAATTGTCATTATTTTCATCTGGATCAATTACTTTTGCGATTACTTCGTTTGGATGAAGACTTAAATGAGCTTGAATGATCCGATGCTGACACTTTTGTTCTGAGGGTAGATAACGAAGCTTATAGCGAAATTCTTGTTGCCCAGCTTCAGGCAAATGCTTTTCATCATTTTTACCACTGACCTGATGTTGCAGAGCTTAAAGTAGAAAGTTCTGTACTAGGTGGTGATGACAAACAAGCAAAAAAACACTGGGATAAAAAATTGAAAGAACTGGAAAAAATGTGTGACATTAAACTAAAAACGGGGCAAAAAAGTGTTATTGTTGTTCCAGTGGATACCTTTTTTTCTTATAAAACACTATCAATTGATAGCGCTATTCCTAAAAGGTACACCCAAGCAATTTCACGTGCGAGAAAAAATGGTCATAAAATACTCGTCGTCACTCAAAAGCCATTGTCTGCCCACCATACTTTTTTTGACCTGAATCATACTGGCTTTTTTCGCCCCATATTCGGTCAAGCAGACTTGTCAGATAAATCACCAAATGTAGTCCATTTTTCCCCTAAAAAATGTGAAAATGATCGATTCCGTCAGCTTAATACTCTTAATGTTTTATATCAATATTTGGCCGACTGAATACAAGAGGCTGTTGTATTGGCACCTTTTCGAGCTGCAGAAGGTCTTCCTCTTTTTGCATCAAAAGAGTCTTCGCCTGTTGGTCTAGAGGCAAAACGTACTGAGATTGAGCGACGTGTGAAATTTATAAAAGAACTTTCCTTTCTCTTATCTCTTCGGAAAGAATCAGTATGAATAATTGTACCAATGGGTAAAAAACAATGTGAACTGGAAGACATTATAGATGCAATCAAAAAGTGTAATTACGTATGGAATGAAGATTTTTTGATTTTTATTGATACACAGCTACAGATAAAAAAAGAACCAAACATACTTCTCCAAAGATTATGGGAACAATTTTGTCTTTTTTCTTATCAGTGATGAGAAATGGATAATGCTCTTGAGCGATCTCAAGAACGATTTAATCGCCCTACTTCTCATGAGGATAAATTGGCACTATGATTTGAGTATTTTTTGGCTAAGCTTATTTATCGAGAAAAATGGGATATGCCTTGAATAAAATGACTGACAGAGTGGTCCATTGAAGATTTGGCAGAATTTGAAAGAATTAATGAAAATAATAAAGATGTGTTGGAATCTTCTTTTTCGGCACAGCTTTTCCCACACCCATGACCATACAAGAATGGGGAAACATGAGCCATTATTTACGATCCAAAAGATCTCGTAAATGTTGTTACTGGATAAGTTCGATAAAACTCTCCACAGAACGTTCTGCTATTTTGATACAAGCCTTCTCGGGTTGACAGAATCGGTGGTAATAGGCACTTTGAGCTCCGCATTGTTTTGCACCTGTGAGACCTGGGAGACCGTCTTCGATGACGAGGCAATCTGTCAGTGATATTTCCAGCATCTCTGCACATTTTATCCAGACTTCTGGATCGGGTTTATGATGGATGAGGTCATTTGCGCCTATGATATTGTATCATTGTTCTGGGTGTGACGCACTGTGGAGAAAATATGTATCAATACCCATCTTTTTTATGACCCATTCGACGCGATCTCGAAAAGAATTTGAGCCGATGGCTATCGATATTCCGCTTGCTTTGCAATATTCTAGGAAAGGTATAAGGCTCGGATCTGATTCTAATCCTGCATTGATGAGGTCTACCTGAGTCTGCCATATCTGTGTTCTGAGTTCCTGGACTTCGAGATGTATATCATATTGTTCTGATAGTATGGAACAAAATTGAGCGAGTGATTTACTTGCCCAGCCATCAGCCTCAAAGTCACTCTCTTGGACGGAGATATTTTTCTCACGAAAGAATCGAAACATTGCTTGCCGAAAAATTGGTATCGTATGGGCGATGACCCCATCAAAATCAAAGAAAACTGCTGAAATATTTTTCATTTTTTAATAAAAGGCTTATCTATCGAATCCTACTCTGTCCCATAAAAGCACGAGCAATACACCACTTGGATTTTGATTCATAAAAAGAAAATCAACTGGCGATGAACCATATCTCGCTCTGTGTGTACCATCCGAGGATGATAAAGAGGGAAGCCAGGATAAAGCGCCATCGTATGCCTGTGTGGTGGAGATTGCAAAACTCTTTTTGTACTGAAAAATGGCCAATAATTGACCGCATGCACCAGGCGAGGAGATATCCGACTCAAAAAGAGATAAGGATGCCAGTGATATTCATGGTCTTATTATAGTGATTTTATATGATTTCCATAGCTTTCCCCATTTGCAATCCCAAAAAGAAGTCTACACTAGAAGAGGAGTTTATTAATAATAGTTATGCGTATAAAAAATATTTTTCTCGTTCCTTTCCTTTGTCTCTTATCTTTCGCTGTATCTCCTGTTTTTGCTGAAGAAAAAACTATGACTCTCGGTGATACATTGACGCTGTATTTTTCAGAGCTCTTTCCAGTCGTCAATCAAGAAGTGAATGCCGTTGTGGTCAAATATAGTGGTATCAGTAGTCGCTATGCTCTGCGATCTTCACTCCAGAGAGGTATTTACTACGGAATGATACCCAATACTTCGACAGAGCTTGATCCAGATCGTCCGATGACTGACCGTGCTTTTGCGATGCTTCTGAAAAAGCATTTCGGTCTCGAGATACAGTCTGATTTCTCTCCACTGACACTCGTCGATTATCAACAGTTTATGGCCAGTGTCCGATTGTCGTATTCGTATCAGCTTATCCAAGAGCTCAATAAGGGTGTCGTCAAGGGCGTCGACACAAAGACAGAAAAAACAGAAACGCCTGAAGGCTGAAGGTTATCAACTGCAGATAATTTTTATGTCCTCAATAGCGTCTACTCAATTCTCCACGATAACTACATCAAGTCTCAATCTATCAATGAAAAAGAGCTCATTTATGGTGCTACAGAATGACTCGTCAATCAGCTCGGAGATCAGTATACCAAATTTTTCCGACCAGATGCGTCGACTGATTTTCAAAACTCTCTCGATGGTACTGTTGTCGGTATCGGTGTCATCATCGATGTCGATGTAAAATGATCTCTCCTCATCACGGATGTCATCGGGCATAGTCCTGCTGAGAAAGCGGGCATAGTTCCAAAGGATAGAATTGTCGGTATCGATGGTATCCCTGTGACGACTGAAGATGGGATAGATGATGATATTTTCAGACTTCGTGGTCAAGAGGGTACTACTGTAAAGGTCAATATACTCTCAGGAAAAACAACTCGCACTGTCACTATTGTTCGAGAAAAAATACAGGTGAAACTCGTTGATACCGAAGACCTCCCAAATGCATTTAAAATCACGTATGGTGAAGTCGGTTTTGGGACAGATAAGCTCATAAAAGATGCACTTGGTAAATTTCTCCAAACAGGGAAGAGAAGACTTATTCTCGACCTCCGAAATAATCCTGGAGGTTCTATGTTTGAGACACGCAATATCCTGAATTTCTTTATCCAAAAAGGTCTCCCAACTATGGTTCTCCGCTATCCTCATGTTGAGACGACGAGTTATGCAACTGAAAATCCTCTTGCTGACTGGTCAAAATATGAAATCGTCATACTCGTCAATCATGATTCCGCTTCAGCTGCTGAGGTTATCGCGAGTACGCTACGAGAATATTTCCCAAAAAATTCCGTCATCATAGGGGAGACATCCTACGGAAAGGGGACGGTCCAAGAGCTCATCGCTTTTGATGATAACTCTCTTCTCAAATACACAGTTGCTCAGTGGGTCACACCAAAGAATGAGATTTCTATCAACGGTACTGGTATCACTCCGGATAAAATAGTCCAATTTGATATACCGACCTGGAAAAACAAAAAAATAGATACTCAGATTTTTGCAGCAGAGCGATATGTGTTTGATGTGAAAAAATAGTCGATTAGTGTTGCCCCTTATTTTTTCCTACGAGAGTTAGGAAGTCTTCGACTTTTGGCGCCATCACCCCAGAGACGTCTCCCTTTGTTTCTTGTGTGACTTTTTTGACACCATCTTCCTCTTCTCCTGAGAGGAGCTCGACAGGTTCTTTATTTTGTTCAATTTTTTCGAGCACATGCTCCCACATCCTCGCTCGATAACTGATACCAGCTGCCCAATTTCCTCGAGCTTCCATGCCTTCTGCAGTTTTGATTATTTGTTTCATCGATTCCTCATATCATCCCATCTTTTTGATGAGGTCTTGGTCAGCAGAGTTACCAGCGCTGAAACGTTTGAGATCGGCCATACCGAGAATCATTGCCGGTACACAGGCGTAAGCACTACCGACATCTGGTGTCTTGATACATTTATTTATTTCTGGTTTTATTTTACTGATGTTTTTCTGATAGAGTCGTTTACAGATTTCATTTATCATTTTTTCTCGGTCTTTGCCTTTTATCTCCATATCATCGACCATTCTCTCTGCGAGACGGGGGAGCTCTCCGATGAATCCACGTACTTCCTTAAAGATTCCATCTGATTTGTATTGATCTGAGAAATAGTTCGTGACACCGTTCGCATCAAAATAACCATTCCAATCCATCCAGCCCATAGGCCATCCTGACTCGAAGAACGAACGAAATCGGAAATGTTCTCATTTGTAAAATACACCATCACTTTCTTTGAGAGCTGCATAGGTAGCACCACTGTTTGTCTCGTGGAGCCTCTCATAATAGAGACGCACTTTGTCACGATGGTCGGAATTTCTGAGTCGATCATATTGTGATTTTTTGTGTTCAGGAAGACTCTTATAGAGTTCTCCATCAAAAAAATCCGGATCATTGATGATGATTTGCAACATCGGATCACGCATACCAGTCATGCGCTCTACTATTCTTTTGCCGTATTCTGCCCAGAAAGGTTCGAATTTTTTTCTCCAACTATTTTTCTGATCACCAGGTATTCTTCCATGTTTTTTTGATACCTCTGAGAGGCTTTTCATGGTGTCTCCACATTCTTTGCTGATAGTATAGGCAAATGTAATGCTCGCATCTCGAAATGTGTCTCCTAGTTTTTTACTCTGTCCAAATATGAGTGGTGGTATTTTGATACTCTGCTCTCGGAATTGCTGGTATATATCATCCTGCATTTGGGGTGGTATATTTTGTTCTCCACCAGCGAGTATCCACGCGTAGTACGGGCCAGTAGTTGTGGCAGTATCGTAGCCTTCTTCGAGCCACATTTTTGCTGTTGTATGACCGAGCATTTCCATCGGACGGCTATTTCCGAGTCCGGCAGAGATCATCCAGTCATACTTGTCCTCCATTCGTTCCTTCAGCTCCAGATTGGATTTTCCTCCATCTTTATTTTTTTCATAGCCCTTTGCGACATATTTTTCTACTCGTCTTTTTATATCTGCGAGAATTGGGTGTTTGAATTGGCTTGCGAGACGGATGATTCCCTGAATTTCTGTCTCATCATCGGGTATATCTTTTCCATGTCCATGCTGTTTCGGCATATGCAGATCGTGTCTGCCGAGGGCGTGAACGATATTGTTATACCAGAACCAAGGAGCCTTTGGCTTTCCTCACTTATCAAATTGTCCGTCTCGAGGGTAGAGCTGACCAAACACCTGAAGTGATCCAAGCATGGCCGCCATAAATTTCACATCAGGGAAGTGGTATGATCACCATTTTGTGATGAGTTTTGCTCGGTGAGAGGAACTCATGTCATCGATTTTTTGTACGAGTTCATCGAGGTATCCTTGGAACGAGTTATTTGACTCTGAGATCATGTATGCTGGCCAGTCAAACCATCGCATCATGGCTCATGCTGGTCATTTTCATTGCGTAAGTTTCTCTATTGCGAGGGCAGCAGTGAGTTTTCCATGAAAGGCGTGTTCTTTATGATGATGTTCTTCCCAGGCTTTAAACGGTGCATTCCAGAGGTCACCATGAAGAATGACTCAGAGGCTATGAGCATGAAAAAGTATATTGAACCAGCTCTGTGGTTTTTGTTCTATTTCTGGTACTGGTGGATCTTTTGGTTTTTCAAATTGGAAATTGATATTGCTCTGGATGTATGCATAGAGATTTGCCAGAGGCATTTTTATACGAGGACTTCCTTTGAATTTTCATTTTTCGACTAATTTACCACCTTTATCATATTTGTGATTTTTGAATTCACCCATCATTACCTCGGCAGTACCATCTTTTTCGTCTATATTTCTGATCCATATGTCTCTCGGTTTACCATTTTTTCCTTTGATTTTTAGGATTGGAAAATCTACAAATCATTCTCCATTTTTCCATTGACCAAATTTTCCATTATGGATGCGTATTTGTGAGAGTTTTGTATGGAATTCTTGATTAAATGCATCATTCTGAATCATGGCATTGAATTCTTCAATACCAAACTTTGTTCCTGTCGGAAGACGGGTCATGATGGCTCACTCTGATTTTTTTGTATCGATGAGCTGGAGAAATTGTGAAAGTGAGACTGTCATCACTGACATATTTTCTGGCCCTTCTGGCTTCTCTGGCATCTGTCCATCTGACAATGTGATCGTTCAGGAGATGTAGTCTATGTTTCTCACGTGAATCATATTCATCTCTCCGGCGAGATAGAGTGATATGATGGATCCTTCTTGTAGATTTCTTCGTTCAGAGCTGCCTTCTGCTTCTTTTTTCTTATTTCCATGAAAAGATTGGAATTTTTCATCTACCTTTTTTTGAAATACATCTTCACTCATCGGCTCCATTGTTTCAGGGAGAGATTTATAAAAACTATCCCGTATATCCTTCTGTGATTCATATCGTGGTAAGTCAGTATTTTCCTCGAGAGATTTGTTGAATTCGTCGCCGTCTCTGAAAACTATTTCTCCATTTCCGTCTGCTAAAAAATGGAAAAAGTCTGCTGGAGTACGATTCCACTGGGTTCAGGATACTTGAAGAGGTGCGAGGTTATTACCGAGCCAGCGCATTTTTATCATGCCATCTTCTGCGAGATTCTCAGTCGAGCGTGTATCTGCTATATCATCAATCCAAAAATATCATATAACTGGTTTTCCATGCTCATCTGCCGAATGATATTCCATCACTCAACCAGATTTGAAATTCTCGATATTTTTTATTCTATTTCCCATTTTTGCCTCGAGCTCAGTCAAGAGCGTCTCTTGTGTCTCTAGTTTTTCTGGATAAAAACCATGCGCAGAATAGAAGTTTTCCTTGTAAGTGCCTGTTCCATTTCTCAGTGAATTTGGATATCCTTTTGAATACTCTAGTATTTGTTCAGAACGTCCTATATTTCCAAACATACCGAGGATGTAATGCTGCAGTTTTGGGTCGAGCTTGGAGACATCGACAAAATACTCTTCGTCGAGAATTCTTTTTCGTTCTGCGTTATAGTCTTCATCACGAGAAGATGCTATTTCTTCAGAAAATGTATTTGCTGTTTCTTTGAGTGTTTTTGGAGCTCAGAGGAGTTCGTTTCCTCGTATCTGAAAAGCAGGAGCTATCGATAGGAGTGTATTATAGGGGATAACTGGCGTGAAGTGCTTCACCAAAAATGTACGAATTTCATCTTTTTCTGACGGTGAAATACATGTATTTTCGACACCGAAGAATGTCTCGTACGCTCCGGCAATAGTAAAATCAGTCGGTCTTCACTCTTCTGCTATTCTACGAAATGCATCTTTGAGAGTCTCTCATGGCTTCGCGAGACTCATGATTTTTTTCCAGGAATCTTGGATTTTCTGAGCATTAGGCAGTGTCGGATCGAGTTTGAGGATTTTTTCTGTAATACCATCAAAAGTGATATTTGGGATTATCGATATGTTGACACCGAGCTCTCTTTTTACGACAGATTTTCTGAGTTTAAAATTTTCTAAAATAGCTCGAATTCGTCCATTATTATCTTCTTTTTGGAATGATAATTCGAGTTTATCTTTTTGTTCTTTTGTGAGAGCAGGGTATTCCTCCTGTATTTTGTCGAGTGTGTTGTTGATGAGCTCGTTGCGCACTTTTTGTCGCAATGCTCTATCGTCATCTATCCTGCCGATGAGGAGATTGTCGAAACATCCCTGGTCTGACAGGTATTTTTCTACTTCACTATTGGTTGTTAATCATAATTGGCCACGTATCTCATCTGATTGAGCCTTTCGTGTGAGGGCTTGGATGAGTCGATTTTTTGATGCTAAGTCTCTCGTTTCTGCGTATCTTTTTTCTGCTTCTTTATTTTCTTCTCTTACTTTTGCACAGAGTCATTTGAGGAGTACGAGTTTATCTCCACTATCTCTTTTTGCTCATGATACCACCGCTTCCGCTGATTCGTCGGGTTTATTTCCAGCTGATCATGGGGCAACTCCGGGTGACATATTTTTATTATACTATTAATTGTCAAAAATCTACCCCTTCTGTTTTTTCCATGCGTGGTATCCACTCGCGATAGCAAATGCTACGAGAAATAGTATCCACACACCTGCTCCAGTTTTTGCTTTTGTCTGTTCGGGAGTTGCAGCGATGACTGGCTCAGGGCCGGCTGAATTGAGTTCTTTTGGCTCTTCATCTTTTTTGGCAGTATCCAGAGCTTCTTCCGTCGTAACTGGTGTTGGTGTAGTGTCTGTTTTTGGAGTTTCTACTGGTGTCTTATCTACCACTGGTGCTGGTGTTGCCGTGGTATCTGTGACTGGAGGTTCTGCAGTTGGTGCTGGAGTTGGTGGTACTGGAGCTGCCTTTTTTTCAACAGAAAATGAACCCAGGATACAGATATTTCTCGTTTTTGGCTCTGTCTCGACGTTTGTCTGAGAGTTAAAGCTTCCGACTGAGAGAGGGGTGACAAGCATGATAGTGTCATCTGGTTTTTTACCCTGAATTGTGATAGCTCCAGGTTCTTTGATACGGTAGAGACCGACAGATTCACCTTTTTTGATGACGAATTCTTTATGATCTTCGTATGGTTTCCAGATAAGAGTCTCATGGTTTTCCCAGAGATCTTCTACTTTTGCTGGTTTTGTTGTGACAGTGAGAGTGCTTTTGATAGCGGGCTTTTTCTGATCTTTGTCATAGATGATTTCATCGAGTTCTCCACCAGCATGATCCCAAGGAACTGTTACATCCGTCAGGGTGCTCGTCCAACCACCAGTACTTTCTGTGGCTTTATAGGTTTCTGTATAACAAGCATCACACGTGTTTGCCTTGAATCCAGGATTGCTCGTACATTCTACTTTTGCTGTCTCAGCGTATGCCATAGTGGCTATACCGAGGAGTCCGAGAGAGGCGAGAGATATGATTTTTTTCATATGAAAAGAGTTACTACAGACATATTGTAGCATATATAGAGCGTGATTGCAAGTAAAGTGACTATTTCTTTGCAGGGAGGTTTTTGATTTCCCAGCCTGATTTTTTGAACATGATTTTATCGAGTGTTGTCTTGTAGACGGGAGTCACTTCGTAACCGAGTTTGTGAAGTGTATATTGAGTTTCTGCGAGGAAACCATCGATATCATTTTTGACTTCATCTTTGGTAGCTTTTGTTTGGATCTGAGTGAACTGTACGAGTGTTTTTATGTATTGTACGAGTGTTTCTTCGATATCGTGACGTATCTGAGACGTCGATTTATCGCCTGAGCCAATAAAGATTTTGAAGTCTTCTGGCATTTCTTTTATAGGGTCGAGCATATCACGGTACTGCTTGATATGTGCGCCAGAATTCTGGAAATAGGTCTCATTGATACCTGCTTCTCGGACGTGTTCCGCGAGTTTTCCTATGTAGTTGATGCAGTCACGGTAGATGGGTATATTTTTGCCAATATTTGGGCGATTGTGATAGAACACAGAGCATGAACGAATAGCTTCAAATGAATGATATTCTTCGATGATTTTGATGATGACGCTGTCTGCGAGTTCACTGAGTTCTTCTATATCAGTGACTTTGTCATGATTATAGAGATCAGCGAGATACATGATAGGGAGCTTCTTGTAGCGTTCGATGGTTCCTTCTCCAGTAGCAAAGCTTTTTCCACCAGTCGACCAAGAGAAGACAAGTGTACGAAACGAGAGAAGAATTTTTTCACACGTGATCTTTGCATATTCAGCGCGAGCCGAGATAAAGAGACTTTTTTCTTCGAGTTCTTTTCTGATGAGCGTATTGCGCGCCTCTACTTTATTTCCGTAGTATTTATTGGTATTTTCAGCGAGCTCCTTCTCGACTCTCTCGTGTGAGATACAGAGCGCGAAGAGATCCCAGAACGTGTGGAGTTCCTTATCATCGCGATAGTCCGTCATGCGTTTATCGACCATGAGGCTATTGATTGTCAGTGCGTTATTTTCCATAGAGAAAAGGGAGTTACCCACACATAGTACCCTATATTTAGTGTGGATGCAAATATTTTAACCTCGTCATTCCGTTGAAAAACGGAATCCAGGTCAGAAATAAATTCCTGATAGTGAATCAGGCTTCTGTTTGTACTTTTTGTCGAAAAAGTACCAAAACGATTCAGGACAGAAAAACTCGCTATAAACCAAGCTCATCAAATACTGTTTTCATCCCGCTCAGACAGTTTCTGTCCTAAAAGCCCATTTCTGTTTTCAGAAATTATTTTATCGTTGTTTCAAATTCATTTAACCAACTTTCAATTGTCGCAAATGCGTCGCTATAGAATTCAGGTTTTGTCACATCGATACCGATAGATTGGAGGATTTCGACGGGTGGGACGCTGCCGCCAGAGGAGAGGAGTTTCACATAATCGTCGATCATTGCTGCCCCCTCACGCTTGTATTTCTCGACGAGAGCGAGAGAGACGAGCATACCAAATGAATACGCGTAACAATAAAATGGTGTTGAGAAGATATGCGGAATCGCTGACCAGGTATAGTTTTTTTCTGGAGGGAGAATCGGAGTCACGACATCACCACCGAGTTTTTTTGATTCTTCATCCCACCAGAGATTGAGTTCTTTGTAGGTCATTTCACCACCAGCGTGGATATGCTCATGGACGCGTCGCTCGAAGCTGACATACATGATTTGCCTATGAATAGAGCCAAAGACATCGAGGAGTTTTTGATTGAGGAGTTCGAGTTTTTCTTCCGGAGAAAGTGTTGCTTGAATCTTTTCCATCAGGAGTGATTCAGAAAAAATCGAAGCTGTCTCAGCGAGGACAAGAGGCGCATCGTAGACAGGGGATTTCTGGACTTGTGCGAGGTGACCGTGGATAGCGTGTCCGAGCTCGTGAGCAAGAGTAAAACTATCATCGACGGTATCGGTATAGTTCAAGAGGACAAAGCTCTCTAAACCCTTGTCATAACTTGCAAAAGCACCACCGCGTTTGCCTGATTTTGGAAATGCATCGACACGACCCGCCTCAAGCATATCACGAGCGTAGTTGCCAAATCGGCTATCAAATCCCTCAAACATTTCCATCACAGTCTTGCATGCTTCTTCGTAGGGGATTTTTTTCTCGATTTTGAAAATCGGTGCATGGACATCGTAGCCATAGAGTGTATCGAGTCCGAGATGTCTCTGTTTTGCACGGAGAAATCGCTGATAGAGTGGATAAAATTTCTGTACTTCGGACATGAGTGTATCGACGACATTGTCTGGGACTTGTTCGCTGATATTGCGCTTGCTCATAACCGTCTTGTAGCCTCGGAGTTCCATCGAAGAACTCCAGTTTTTCACAATACCCGTGTAGAGATTACCGAGCGTAATCTGATTCTGATGGACGAGATAGACACTGTTCATCGACTCTGCCGCCTTCCGACGAATATCACGATTTGGATTCTTTGCAAAGGCTCTGATTTCTTCTTCAGTGAGCATTTTTGTAGTTGTCTGGCTTCCGTCATTCCGTTGAAAAACGGAATCCAGGTCTTTTCATTCCTTATTTGTTTCTGAAGCGGATTTTTCATTCACCTGGATCCCGACTTCCGTCGGGATGACGGGCTCGGTCCAAGGAAATTCAAACGAACTTCGGAGTTCTTCATGAAGTCCAAAAATACCCAGAGCACGAGACTTTTTATTGAGCGCTTGTTCGACCTTTTCATCCAGGATATACTGCACATTATTGGCAGTTTCGAGGAGGTCATTGCGGTACGCAGCGAGGAGAGGTGAGCTGGCAAAAGCACGGATTTTATCAGCGCCCAATTCCTTCCATTCTTGACTCACAAAGAGTGTGAGTTCAGAGAGTTGAATTCCTAAATATTCGAGTTCTCCCAGCTTCTTCTGGACTTCGGTGTCCTGCGTATCGAGTGCTGAGAGATATGACAAATAATGCATCGTCTTTTTGCCGACCATATCCATCGTCTCGCCATACTCATAGTATTCGAGGACTTCTTCGGGTGTGGTAAAAGCACGAATCTTGCCTTTGTAACGCTGCGCATATTCACGCGTAATCGGAAGCCATGTCGCTATATCTGCATCGATATGCGCATCAGTGAGGCTATCGTAGAAGTAATGGGGGAGGTTCCAGGAGGTGGGGAGCATAGAGTAAAATTATTTGTTAAAGTTGTAGTTAAACTCAATCTCAAGTAAGAATCTCAATGTTGATTCAGCTTTAGATTTTAATGTGGCCATATCGGATTGTGATAAGTTTGATTCGATCTTATGTGTTCATTGTTGGAATATATTTAAAAAAGCCAAGGCTGTCTCGATATCTTTTTGCACAAACTCTGTAAATTCATTGTTAGAAATATTTCGACAAATATAGAGCAATCTTGCTTTGCGAGTGGGCCTTCACTCTTTATAGTGAGCTTCCGCTAGGCTCCATTTTTTTATCTCATTATCTGGCGAGAGTATATGTAAAACATGTGTAAATAATTCTCTAATTGATACAGAAAAATGCCTTATTTTATCTGTATTATTTCAGTAATATGCTTCAACAGCACCTTGCCACATTTTATAAAGGTTATTGTTTATTTTTCACAAATATTCACTTAGGGATTTTTTATTTTCATATTCAATTTCATATTTCATTAATTCTTCCTCTATAGAACTATTTGTATTAATGGAAATAGTTTTTAGTAAATTTACTCATCAGAAAAATTCTATTCAGCTTAATTTGTTTAACTCTGCCGTAATGCCTCATTGATTTCCTGTAGCTCTTATTAAGCCTTGATAGCTAGTAGAAAGATGTGCAAAAGAATCACTTAAGTTTTTTTGACTTTCTAGATCAAGGTTTAGCCTGCTTCATAAGTTCGATCTACCTAATTCAACAGTGTTACTTAAGATGGTGCCTGTACCACCATAATTTCATATATTCAGGACTGATGATTTTCACAAATCTTGTAATG
>OZ246415.1:877189-952405 GCA_965231115.1 uncultured Candidatus Peribacteria bacterium | reverse complement strand
ACTTGTTGAGTCTATAAACTGATTTGTGATCTGGAAAGTTTCAGGCTTGGGTATTGCTGACAAGTATGCTGTCGAAGTATTTGTTGCCAGATTGGTAATTGACGTAATTTCGCCTGAGCCAAATAAATTAGTACCACCATAATTTCATATATTCAGGACTGATGATTTTCACAAATCTTGTAATGTTACCCTAAAAGGACTTGTTGAGTCTATAAACTGATTTGTGATCTGGAAAGTTTCAGGCTTGGGTATTTTTATTGTTTTATTTTTTCTGTCTTGCGTCATAATTTTAGTCTCAATTTTACACCTTTTCTGCTATTTCCTTCACTGCTTTGAGCGCTTCGTCCCAGTCTGCGACAGCATCAGCGTATTCTTCTTCATCGAGGTCTTCTGTTTGTCCTTCGGTGCCTGTGAGGATGGTATTATTACCCTGTGAGGCAAATTTGTAGGTAACGACTGAGGTGACTTCACCCGTGTCCTCTGCATCGAAGAGGTCGTGCTGGATGAGTTCGTGTTTCTTGATATCGAGGAGAGCTCCGCGGGTGTACATGACACCGTCGTTGCCCATCCAACCAAAGTCACTGCCGACTTTCCAGTCTGTGACGTATTTTCCTCCCATTTTGGAGGTGAGGGTCGGATCAGTAAAGACGCGCCAGACAGTTTCGACGGGAGCTTTTATAGTGATAGATTTGGTGATGTGGTCTTTGGTCATGCGGGGATTATACTCGGCGCATGATTATTGCAAAGAACTATTCTCCCCTAAAACCGCCTGAATTTTTTCTTCGAGCTCAATGAGTATTTTTTCTGCGAGTTCTCTCCTTTCTTCTTTGACATGTTTACCCGCGCCAACTATCACTCTTACACACTCTTTTTCAGCTATAAGTTCAATAATTTTTGCTCTACGCTTCTCTATCGTATCTAATATATTTTTTAGCGATACTTCATCAATATGCTGTTGAGCTTCTTTGGGGCCGAAGAGTTTTTTGAGTGATACTCAGACCTCATCTTGTGTTCTTTGATCATATCAGAGCTTTTCTACGATATTGCGTCATCCGTCTTTTATATCCCGTATATTTGAGTCTGGGAGAAGTGAAATAGGAGGAGTTCAGGCGGTCATTTTTTATTGTTTTGGATTAAGTATTTCATTTACTGCTGATTTGAAAGCATGGACAGGGAGAACATGAAAATGACCTTTAATATCACCTATATCGTCTTCACTCATTTCTGTATCAAACTCCTTTTCTAAATTTTTTTCATCTCCTTTTTTAGGCTTGATTGTGACCGTTACTGTTCCTGATTTTTCTGCTGGCTTTTTATATTTTACGACACAAGTCAGTCCATCAATTATTTGAAGAGTCACATTTTCTCGCATTTTTCCTTGTATTCGAAGAATATCTGGCTCTACTTTTTTTCAGAGAATTTTGGTGAGCCCTTGAGCCAAAGTGACATTACTTGGGTATTCCTCAGGTTTCATAAATATTTTGTTATATACATAATTCTACTTTCTTTCTTATTTTGTCAAAAGCTAAGAGAAATACATTCGCAAAATCATCTTTTTTTACTACAATCCTTTTCATATTTTCACACTATGACAAAACTTGCTATCACATCAGGATACTTCAATCCTCTTCATCCAGGACATATCGATTGTTTTGAGATGAGTAAAACTGTTGCTGGAGCTGATGAAGTCTGGGTTATCGTAAATAATGACCGACAAGCATTTCTCAAAAGGGGAGTAGAGAGTTTCCAAAATGAACTTTACCGTTGTCGACTCGTTTCAGCTCTCAAATCAGTCGATCGTACGTTTCTCAGTGTCGATGAAGATGGTTCTGTCTGCCAGAGTCTGATTCTTCTCATCGCCGAAGCTCGTGCGAGTGGTAAATATAGCGATATCATCTTTACAAAGGGTGGAGATAGATTTGCCTCCAACTGTCCAGAGGCCGCTATCCTTGCAGAAAATAATGTCAAAATCGTCGATGGTCTCGGCGCAAAGACGCACAGCAGTTCTGATTATGCTATTCGGAAGCAGGGCTAGTTGTATTTCGAGTACTTTGTATAAAATAGGGATATGGCTATAAACTGAAAAATCCCTGAAAATTCTGATAACTTCGAAGGAAAGAAAAAACCTGGAGAGAACTCAGATACACCTGAAAATCGTGAAAAAAAAGCGAAAGAAAATCTCGAACAAAGGACTCATTTTGAGCTCAATAGTCTCCGCGATTCTCTCGATACATCACATACTCATGCTCTCGAGAGTGCCGATTGGCTTGGTCGAAATTCTGGAGGAGGAAATGGGGCAAAAAAAGAACCAACAGGTACGGATGCAATATTTGAAAAACCAGTCGATACGTATGTAGCATACAAGTCAGATGTATTTGGTTACGATTCAGCTCGGAGCGTTGTAGTGCTCGCGAAGGATTTCACAGTGGATGCTACCCGTCTCGTACTTCATCCTGTCCGAGAGATACGGAGCACGCTCGATATCTGGTGAAAAGTCTAATACCGATGTTTTGTTCTATTCTCCCATATTCCAGATCGTTCGATGATAGTCTCCTGACCTATCATATTCCTGATGAATTTCGTCCATTTGTACAAGTGGGGAGTAGTGTCCGTATACCCTGGGGAGACAGCGAGGCGCTTGGCATCATAGCTTCCATGAGTCCGCATATGGACTTCGAAGGAGAGATAAAATCCATCCTCTGACCACACTCGAGTGTTGCATGGTTTTCTGCGAGTGAGATAGCTCTCATCGTGAGCCTCGCACGGTATCTTTTTGTCCGTATTCATACGCTCGCGCAGGTTTTTCTTCCTCTCGGAATTATTGCACTTTTTGAGAAAAATAATTTTCTCGATCTGACCGATCCAGTCGTGCCAGAGGGGAGGGGAGATTCGACCTACATTATTGCACCTGATGAGGCCTCGCTCATGGAATATTTGCGTGCAAAATTGATAGAAGTGCCAGGAGTCGTCATACTCCCTGAAGGTGTCTCAGTGAAGTGGTGGAGTAAGCTCGCACCAGAGAGCATTGTTGATACTCATTCAAAGTCGATTTCTGTGCAGAAAAAAGTCTATCTCGATCTTCTGAAGAAGGCGAGTGATGTCGTTTTTGGTACACGTCGGACTCTTCTCAAGCGTCTCTGACAATACAAACACATCTACATCATCCATGAAACCCTGTCACAGGACATCAATTTTGGTCGTCGAAAAATCCCTCTCTGGATGATGGTAGAATTTCTCGAAACCCACGGTCACAGCATACACTATGTCTCACTAACGCCTTCCATCAGGACTCTGACACAGTTTCTCCAGAAGAAAAAAACTCCTGAGTACCTCTAGACGTATTTGTCTCAAGAAAATCAAGTAAGAAACATTGAATAAAGCCAAAAGCCTCTATCATGGGAAGTACTTTCACGTATGCGAGAATTCCTCAGAAAAATTGCCATTATTTTTGATTTCCTCACGACCCAGACACGCAT
Organism: uncultured Candidatus Peribacteria bacterium; assembly: GCA_965231115.1. GTDB lineage: Bacteria > Patescibacteriota > Gracilibacteria > BD1-5 > JAGOOR01 > JAGOOR01. Next base: position 948,929 of record OZ246415.1, on the reverse strand, counting down.
GGGTATTGTTGCTGTGGTTGGTCTTTCTTTTATATTTTTCATTGTTATCACTCTTGCGAGATACACCCTTGTCGATCATGAGTTTTATAAAAAACTCGCGGATAATCAGCAGCTTCGAGAGATAGAGCTCTCCGTGAATCGTGGAACTATTTACGCGACGATTGATCCGCATCGATCAGGTGGCGGAGCTCTCCTCGAAAACACGACTCTCGCTACGACTTCTATCGTCAAAGACCTCAAAATCGATCCGACCTCGAGCTGCAATCTCGACATGCTCGAGCAATTTCTCACAGAGATAGTCTACGAACATCTCTGTCTCGGTCGTACACAGGTGAGCTGTTTTGATAATATGCTCAAGTATACTAATACTTACATCGTTCCAGATAAGTTTGATTTTTCTCGTGATTCTGTGATGGCATTTATCGCGCCGACTGTGAGAGAGCAGACTCACCGTATCTACAAGACTCGTATATTCCTCGCCGAAAATGTCAGTGATGAAGCGCTCGCAGTCCTCTCATCGATTCAGAATCCTGGCATTATCACTGTCGGTGATACGGTCTATGTTGATCCCACGCATTTTGATCATTCGCGTGGAGTTGATCAGATTGTAAAAGTTCTCAATATCACTCCGACAGCACTCAATGATGCACTCGAACTTCGTAAAAATAGAAATGTCGATATCGTCGAAAAACTCGATCCAGAACTCTCCCTCAAGATCAATGAAAAAATTGCTAGTCAAAATGCTCTCACAAAACAACGACCAGTGAAAGAGCAGGATGATTTCGTGCTCAAAAATACATTTTATAAGTGCCTCAAACTCATCGATCATCCGGTACGTCAGTATCCAGAAGGTTCTGCTGCGGCGCAAGTCACAGGATATGTCGATCGAGATGGTATCGGTCGTCTCGGAATAGAGGGGTATTTCAATGATATGCTCGCTGGAAAATCAGGGAAAAAAGAGGAGCGACGAGATAGTCTCGGACGTCCAATCTTTGATGAAGATGCTGAGCAAGAAGTGAAGTGAGTTGATCTCTTCCTCACGGTTGATCCAAATATTCAATCCGCTCTCATGAAAGCCCTCGCTGAAGGTGTTCGTACGACGGGTGCAAATACTGCTGCGGCTATTGTCATGGATCCTATGACGGGAGCTATTCGCGCTATCGGGAGCTATCCTACTTTTGATCCAGATAGACCAGGAAATGTCGAAAAAATTGTACCATTTATCCCTGCCGATCATGGCGAAGAACCAGTACGATTTTTACTCGGAAAAGTGCTCTTTGTCGAATCCCCAACGGGGTCTGTGAAGAAAGTTTTTGAAAATCGTCTTATCACGGTCGATGAGCTCCATGATGAAGACCTCATGCTTCTGGCCCTCGCTGATCCTACGAAAAAACTCTATGTGTATGAAAATGGAGTAGGACTTATGGGGCATCAAGATATCCCCATCACTGCACCGTATGAGCCTGGTAGTATCTTTAAATGACTCACGACGGCTATCGGTCTGGATTCTGGTGAGATAGAACCAGATATGATGTATGAGGATAGAGGTTCTGTAAAAATTGATGAATTTAAAATCAGCAACCTCGATAACAATCACTGTCAGGGATGGCATACATTTCGAAATGCAGTCGATTTCAGTTGTAACGTCGGTATGATCAATATCGTACAGAGAGTAGGGAAGCCACTTTTCTATGAATATCTCAAAAAATTTGGTCTCGGTGATATCACCGGCATTACTCTCGATGGTGAGCATACTGGCTCTCTCGAAGCCTATGAGAAATGGCCAAAAGCAAAACTCTTTACTATGACATTCGGCCAAGGTATCCAAGTGAACCTCATACAGATGGCTGCCGCATATTCTGCACTCGCCAATGGTGGTGTCTATATGCAACCTTATATTGTTCAAAAGCGTGTCTATCCTGATGGCGATACGGTTGATACAGAGCCTATTCCTGTACGTCGTGTCATCAGTACGACGACTTCTCAAAAAATTGTGGCGATGCTTACTGAATCAGCGAGACAAGGTTTCGCTAAAGCAGGATGAGTCCCATGATATTATCTCGGTGGTAAGACAGGTACTTCACAGATTGCGAGTAGCAAAGGAGGCTTTGAACGGGGCGAAAATGGTCGTACAAATACATCATACGCTGGTTTTGGTCCTTCTGGAAATCCAAAATTTGTCATCCTCGTGAGATTTGATCGTCCGAGAAGTACTCAGTATGCGGAGTTTTCTTCTGCGAAAACATTCAAAGATATAGCGACATTTCTCTTTCAGTACTATGGTATACCACCAGGAGAGGGGAAGATAGATATGGAAGGTCTCCTCAATACTGCTCCCAAGATTCCAGAAGGCACAAAAAAACAGGAGTAAATCCTGTTTTTCTTTTTCTTAGGTCGAAGTACTCGAAATGCCATTGAGGCATTTCTCCGGTGGGAACGCTGGGAATTGAACCGGAAGAGTACCTGAATGGTACTCTGAGTGGCAATTGGGTTCAATTGTGGATTAAAATTTGGTGGGAACGCTGGGAATTGAACCCAGGACCATCACCTTAAAAGGGTGCTGCTCTACCAATTGAGCTACGTTCCCGTTGAATCAACGTGGCGTGACTATATGAAAAAAAAACTATTTGTCTACTGTATTTTCTCTCGAGTTATTTGACCCTCATAAAAAAGAGTGGTATTGTAGTACAGTAATCCCATATTTATGCGACGTTTGTCTCTCATTTTTCTCACTCTGATATCAGCTTTTCCGCTTTTTGTATCAGCTTATTCAGTGAGTTGTTCGAGTGTACCTGGTGGAGCTGGCTGTGGCCAGTGTTTCCACTTTGATCTTGCGGGTTCCAATAGACCTCAAGATATCTTTGTTCCTCGTAGCGGACTCACATCAGCTCAGCAAGAAATCATCACACAGAGTACTATTACTGGTGAGACATTTCAGTGAGCGAGTGTTTCCCCAACGGGTAACATTACAAATCTCTTTGATATCACGAATATTTGAAATGGTCAGAGCGCATGGATTTGGGCGAAAATGAAATCAAGCAGTGCTGTAACAAAAGGAAGTATTCCTTCAAATACAAACTACGCGAACCCAGTCTATGTTATCAAATATTCGACGAAATCTTCTATTCGAGAAAATAATACAAATGTTCCTGGAACAGAAGTGAGTCATCTTGAGTGTGGTTTTTTCTATGCCGCGGCTCCTCAGGTAGTTACTTGTGGAAACGGTATCAGAGAAGCGAGTGAACAATGTGATGATGGCAATCTCGATAACAATGATAGCTGTACTTCGGCATGTCGTTATCCTGTCTGTGGAAATGGTGTTCGTGAAGGCGTAGAGCAGTGTGATGATGGAAATACAAATAATTATGATGCATGTTCGAATAGTTGTACTTCTGCTCTCTGTGGAAATGGTACACGTGAAAATGATGAACAATGTGATGATGGTAATGCAAACAACAATGATACTTGTATGAATAACTGTCGCTTTCCTCAGGTTATACCACCCCAGGGGCCTACCTGTGGAAATGGTCTCCGTGAAGGAAATGAACAGTGTGATGACGGGAATTCAAATAATGGTGATAACTGTGCAAATAACTGTACAGTGAATATCATCAATCCAAAGTGTCACGTGCAAGTACTCGATAGCTACGGTAGTGCGCCCCTCAATACATCTATTCTCTGTTCTGGACAGCCACAAGGAAGAACTGTCATAGCTATTACAAAAAGCAATACAGTAATGGGGACATTTGAATCAACAAATACTCCATACTCATTTAGTCAGGTAGGTCGCTATACAGTGCATTGTTACCCTGATGCCCGCGATCAGTCAAACTCTTGTAGGACTATCGTCGATGTCGGTGCTGTCTGTGGAAATGGTGTCATCGAGCGAGGGGAGCAGTGTGATGATGGAAATACATTTTCTGGTGATTCATGTGACCGATACTGTCGTTTCGCTGGTTCTACTTGCGGAAATGGTATCCTCGAACGTGGAGAGGAATGTGACGACGGAAATAATTTCAGTGGTGATCGTTGTAGTAATATTTGTCAGGCAGGAACTCCAGCTACTGGCCCAGTTGATATCTTTTTCGCACTTCTTGTTATCGCAGCTGGTATAGGTTGGTTTGTTACCTATAAACGACAAAAACGATAATTCATTATCACATGTATAAAAAAACAGGATTTACTCCTGTTTTTTTATGCTGAATATTTATTTGAGTTGGTCTCGGAGAGATTGAAGCTCTGAACGGAGGCGCAGATCGCGTTCAGGATCATTTGTTTCTTTGAGTATCTCGGATTCGAGTTGTTTGATTCGAGCGGTTACTTTTTCGATATCTACAGGAGTAACTTCATTTGAGATGATGTTTTGTGGAGCATCAGGGACGCTCTGAGAGAGGAGATTCTTTGCTCCAGGTATTCACTCTACTCCATCTCGGTTGTATCATGAAAATACCATACCACCTATGAGCGAGAGTGTTCCGAGTGTGATGTAGAGAGAGGTTTGCAGTTTCTTTTTCATAAGCGTCATTATATGTATGGAATATAATTTGTACAAATTTATCGTACAACCTGAAAACTCACTCTGGAAACTTCTTTCCATCTGAGGTCTTTTTCTTGTAGGAGCTTGAGAACTCCTGCATAATGGAGCGCGCCATAGTGTATGTAGATGTGTTGATTTGGAGACGTTTCTATTGCTTCAGCTAGATGCTTATTTCGTTCATCGAGTATGATATTAAAAATTGGAATTGTATCCTTCATGCCCTGCGCGAGAGCAGGGTCTGTATAAGTTCGTAGGAGCATATTCATGATACCGCGAGCGAGGATGATGCTTATCTTTTTTTGCAGAGGCGTGAAATCAGGATAATATTTTTTGAGTATATTTATAAAATCAGCTTCTTTTTCCACAGGGAAACCAGTTGCATTTTTTTCTGCGAGTTTCACTATCTCGTCAGTCGTAAGGTCGACATTTGTGCTGGGGATTATGCCTGTAAAACTCTCGTCTCCCTGAAATGTTAACCCTGCGACTTCTGCGAGTACATCATACATTTCTGGTGATACCGTAGTACCCATGAATCGAGAGAGTTTTGCGAGGCTTTCTGGTGAGCCTGATTTGACCCCTTCGTAGAAAAATACATAGTCTTCTTTCTCGAGTTTTTGCATATCGTTCCGTACGTCTGTATAGAAGTCTGGTGAGGCTATATGCATCATGGATTGAAATACCACTGTTTTTTCACCATTGGAGAGAGTGATTCGTGGGAGTGTAGCTGGTATGAATGTGTTTGAAAATCCGATCGCTCCAAAGAGAAGCCAAGGAGTGAGCCACAATAGTCCCACAAGCCATGCCCAACCACGGAGAAAGCTTCTCAAAAATCTCTTACCCTGAGCTCTATCATCGTGCTTCCCAAAAATCATCCCTACGAGTCCGAGAGCTATACCTCCGCCGATAGTAATCAGAATGGAAACTGGTATAAATAACAAAAATGCTCCTATGCCCATCCATGATCACAATGCCCATCAGAGCCATACATTTGCCGAAAATAGAATAAGGAAAAAGAGGGCGAGCATAGTTTTTTAGAGTTTTTCTGTCGCGCCAAATGCTGTGAAGAATTCACGGAGTTCTCGTAGTATGTTATCGTACATCGTTTTGTCTTTCCCTTCGAGAGCTACTTTGAGGAGAGGTTCAGTATTTGATTTTCTCACACAAAACCAGTAGTCAGGAGCTTCTATTCTTATCCCATCAAGCGTTATTTGTTCGTACGCTTTGTATTTTTCTTTTATTGCGTCAATGATTTCATCTTTTTTTTCTGTTTTGAATTGAAATACTTGTCCACGAGCATAGGTATTGTACTCGGCGATCATCGAGGCTGCATTATCATAATTTTCGAGGACCTTGAGGAGGTAATAGAGTCCTGCGAGAGGCATCTCTATTGTTCCGTATTCTTTGAAAAGGAGATGCGTCGATACCTCACCAGCGAGAAGACCATTCGCTTCTATGACTTCTCGGACAAACGCTTCGCGACCGACCCGAGTCATACGGAGAGTGCCACCGTGCTTTTTTACGACGTCACCGACGATACGGCCACAGAATACTTCTTGAAATATTACTTTTGTCCCAAGTCGTTCTGCGGTTCCATCAGTGAGGAGTTGTTTGCCGATGATGGAGAGGAGTATGTCACCCGTGACGACGGTACCATCGGGGATAACCATACCAAATCTATCAGCGTCACCATCAAATATAAAACCAAAATCACTGCCATTTTTCTGTATCTCTGCTATGAGTTTTTCATAGCTCGCAAATCGAGAAGTATCTGTCTCGTGTGCAGGGAAGGATCCATCTGGTGTCGTAAATATATGTGTTGCTGTATCTCCGAGTATTTCTCGTAAAAATGCTTGTTCAAAATGTGTCGCTGCTCCATGGCTGTAGTCAATTGTTATCTTTGGTATTTTTTTGAGTGTTTGAAATTTTGTTTTTAAATCAGTCAGGAGAGACGTGATGCGTGTATCATTATATGGTTTCAATTCTGGAAATGCAGAGCCTTCTATCGTATCGTGCTCATGTTGTTCAAACATGCTTCGTAAATCATTTGATTTGATTGAGAGACATTTATTATCGACGATTTTGATACCGACGTATTCACTCGGATTGTGCGATGCGGTGAAGATACAAGCGCAGTCAAATGTATCAATAGCGGCATAATAAGCCATCGGTGTTGAACAGACCCCGTAGCTATATCATGTGATTGATGGACCTTGTCCAATAACCGTTACTTCAGCTACTCCAGCAGTTTTCATACCACGGAGAAATTCATCGATAAAGAGCATATTCGCTTCTCGTACATCAGAACTAATCAGAATCTTTGGTGTAGTATATTTTTCGATGAGATGGAGTCCGAGAGCGTATCCCATGATACGGCCGAGTTTTTCATCGATTTCTGTCTGCCAGACGCCACGGATATCGTAGGGTTTAAATGCGGTAAGAGAGTACATAGATATATAATATTATGGATTAGCGTTTTACGTCGAGCTTGATACCTTCGGTTATTTTCGTCCCATTGAGAAAAATTTCAATATCATTTCTATTTTTCGTAATATTCATTTTTGTTTTGAGTTGTTCTATGAAGACTCGTGGAGGATCTATGTTCTGGATTTCTTTTTCTCGCGTCTCGGCGAAATATTTTCCACAGAGAAAAGCAGTAATGATGGCTATCGATAGAACGAATGACTGTTTTATTGTTTTCATTGAATCGTGTGGGCGAGGAGGACATTGGAGAGAAGAAGTGCAATTGTCATCGGTCAAACGCCACCAGGTACGGGTGTGATATCTGCTATTTTTGCTATATTTTCTGTATCACAATCCCCGAAAAGTTTTCTTCCTTCTCAGTTTTCCACGACATTGATTCCTACATCGATGACGAGGCTGCCAGCTTTTATCATGTCGGCGGTAATGAGGTGTTTTTTGCCGGCTGCAGAGATGACTATATCAGCACTTTTTGTATGTTCTCAGAGGTCTTTTGTTTTACTGTGGCATATAGTCACGGTTGCTCCAGCATGGAGGAGGAGCATCGAGAGGGGTTTGCCGACGATAGTGCTTTTGCCGATTACCACAGCATTTTTTCCTTGGATAGTACCTATTTCTTGTTCGATGATTTTCATGATACCTTTTGGTGTTCCTGGGACGAGTCCAGTTTCGTCGCCACCGTAGAGTCGGGCCATATTCGTACTAGAGAAACCGTCTACATCCTTCATCGGATCTATACAATCGAAAATTTCCTGCGCATTGATATGAGAGGGGAGTGGTGATTGTACGAGGATGCCATCGACAGATGTATCTTTATTGAGTTTATGAATTATGTCTTTTATTGATTCACTCGTACTCGATTTTTCTGGACATACAAGATGCGCATCTATTCCGACAGTTTTGCAAGTTTTGATTTTATTTTTTACATACACATCGCTCGCACTGTCGTCACCGACCATGATGATTGTCAGGGACGGCGGAGTGGAGAGTTTTTTGACCGCTCACTCTACTTCTTTTGTAAGAGTATTGGCGAGAGTTTTGATATCGAGAATCATCTTTTATCGTAAAAAATTGACCAAAAATGGTATCAGAGTCGCTCTGAGAAGATCGAGAATGAGGATCAGAATGAGGGGAGCTAAATCTATCATTCCCATACGTGTCGGAAATGCTTTTCTCGTGAGTTCGTAGAGAGGACGAGTAATACTATTCAGAGGGCCTATGATGACATGCACCCCGAGGAGTGTGAGCCAGCTCAAGAGCACATCGATAATGATGGCCCAGTAGATGAGACCAAGGAAAAATGTCACGCCAGCGAGGAGATAAAGTCAGAGGCTTATCATTTAAGCTATGTGTTTATTGAGGAGAGAAGAGAGGTCTTCTTTTGAAGCGAGTCCGACCGTTTTATCGACGAGTTGACCATCTTTGAAAATGAGAATTGTCGGAATACTCATGACGCCAAATTGCTGAGATATATCACCAGAAGCATCGACATCGAGCTTTGTAATAGTTGCTTTCCCTTCGAATTCATGAGAGAGTTCTTCGACAATAGGAGCGAGGCGTTGGCATGGTCCACACCAGTCAGCGTACATATCAACGAGAGTTACGCCAGAGGCAATAGTTGCTGCAAAATCACTAGAGGTAAGTATGCGAGTCATAAAAGAAAAATAATAAAATAAATCTGTGAGTGAGTATAGGAGTTTTTTCTTCCTTTGCAAATTTTTAGCACCTGAATTGTTTAGGTGCCAGTACTATATTATTTTATGTTTTTTCCTTTTTTTCCTTTTGATTTTTCAGTAAAAGTAAATAGTCTCCTGGGATATGAAAATCATCTTTGTGACAGGGGGTATTATCTCTGGTTTATGAAAGGGCGTAACGGCTTCATCGATTGGTCGACTTTTGAAATCTTCTGGGTACACCGTGAACATGATGAAAATGGATCCCTATCTTCAGGTCGATGCTGGTACTATGTCACCTTATGAGCATGGAGAAGTATTTGTCACAGAAGATGGAGCAGAGACAGACCTCGATGTCGGAAATTATGAAAGATTTGTCGATATAGAACTCAACCGTGAATCAAATCCGACAACAGGTAAAATATATCTCACCGTCATAGAAAACGAAAGACGGGGGGATTATCTCGGAAAAACGGTTCAGGTCATTCCTCATATTACAGATGAAATCAAACAGAGAATTATCAAACAGGCATCAAAAGCTGATATATGTATCGTCGAAATCGGATGATTGGTATGAGATGCTGAGAGTCCTGTATTTATCGAAGCAATTCGCCAGCTTCGTCGCGATATTGGTCCGACGAATGTATGTTATGTCCATGTCGTCCCCCTTCTCTACGTCGAAGTTTCTGGAGAGTTCAAGACAAAAGCGATACAGCTCTCAGCGAGACAGCTCCGAGAGGCTGGTATTCAGCCAGATTTCCTCGTAGCGAGATGTCCTCGCGTTATACCCGCTGAACTCAAACCAAAAATATCGATGTTTACGGATGTTTATGAAGAAAATATCATCGAGGCAACGGACGCTCGTACTATTTATGAGGTACCACTTCTCTTTGAAAAACAGGGTTTCAAAGAAAAGATAGAGACAGTTCTCCATCTCGAACATAGACCCATCGATCTCTCTGATTGGTCAGCTTTTGTCACCAATGTTATCTCGCCAATAAAAGAAGTAAATATCGCTATTGTCGGGAAATATGCAGAACTCGAGGATGCGTATATGAGCGTCCGGGAAGCACTCGTTCATGCTGGTGCAAAATATGCGACAAAAGTTCGTCGTCACTGGATCAATGCAGAAGATATCGAGGGAAATCCAAATCTTTTAGATGAATTAAAAAATTCAGGAAAGCTCGATGGCATGATTGTGCCTGGTGGATTTGGTTCTCGTGGTATCGAGGGGAAAATCGCCGCCATCAAATATGCTCGTGAAAATAATATCCCATTCCTCGGCATCTGTCTCGGTCTTCAGCTCTCTGTGGTAGAATTTGCTCGCAATGTTTGTGGTGTTGCTGATGCTACTTCAACAGAGTTTGAAAAGCCAGGAACGCCATTTATCGACTACCTCCCAGATCAGAATGAGAAAATCGATAAAGGTGGTACGCTTCGACTCGGACATCAGGATGCGACTGTTATCGAAGGTTCTCTGATTCAGAAACTTTACGGCTCGACAACCATTAACGATCGTCATCGTCATCGCTATGAAGTTTGTCCAGACAAGCATGAAATACTTCGTACGCACGGACTTGTTCTTTCGGGTACTTCACACGAGGGGCGACTTATTGAATACATCGAAAATCCTGCTTGTAAGTATTTTGTCGGTACTCAAGCTCATCCTGAATTTAAATCTCGACCAGGGAAACCACACCCACTTTTTGATGGACTTATAGCTGCTTCGGTTTTGTAGTTAAATTCATATATCATGCCAGTATTTCGTTTTGAATACCAGACACTGAGTGCCATTCTCGTCATACTTATAGGTACTATCGGATATCATATCATCGAATGATGGAGATGGCTCGACAGTCTCTATTTTTCGGTGATGACTGCTACGACCGTAGGATACGGTGATTTTCATCCTGCGACTGATCATGGAAAAATATTTACCATGTTTTATGTGATAGCATCTATCTGAGTTATCTCCAGTTTTATCAAAGAAGTAACACGAAAACAACATGAAAGATCTCGTAAAATATCCAAGAATCTCAAAGGTCATTCTTAGGTAATTTTGACGGAATAGTTTGACATATCTCTGAGTCTGGTATAATGAGTCGAACATTATTATGACTCAATTACGACAAGCGGCTTGCCAAATGTTACAATCCTATAAGGATGTTCCATTTCATGGTGCGGATCATGGAGATGAAGTGATGGTAAATATTATAAGAATGGGATATGCAGATGATATCGAATTCCTCCTCTCGACTGCAGGTCATGATATAGATCATACCTTTGCTGTTCAGTCGGATGATGAAGTACGCGCAGCTCGTATTAGCCATGGTATTGGCAAGAAATTTGGAATAGGTATACATACACGTAATAACGTCGAACATCTCATCTTGGGCACAGTTTTTCGAGATAGATCAAAAATATCCTGAAGACAGGAAATCATCGCGGATGCAGACATCGCGAATGTGGGTGGTGATTTCGATCATCATATGCGTTGTACTGCTCGCCTCATCATGGAGTCTCATGCTCCTACTGGACAAGCGATGACGCGTGATGTCATCATGTCTGGTTTTCAGAGAAATATGTGATTCTATAAATTTTTGACAGATATTACTGGAAATCCAGATAATCCTTTTTTGACACGTGAAGCGCAAAAAGCATTTCCTCATTTTCCGAGAAATAGGGATATGTTTCTCGAAAAATTAGCAACAGAGCCAGAGTATTTTATCAGTACAGTGCAAAAAGAATGGCGTAAATTTTTTGGAGCAGATTTGGTTCTGTTTGATCAAAATTAACAATCTCTCAATTCATCATCGCTTTCTTCTCGCTCGGGATGTGATGGTTTTTGCGCTCATGTTTTTTTCATCAAAAATCCTCCGAGTGCCAACAATCCTGCAAATCCTCCAGTTTTTGCAAGCATTGCTGCGAATTCTGGTTGCTTATTGAGAGTTGCTAAAACCATAACTGTCGGAATGGTGATAGCTACGGTGGCGCCTCATCCGACAACGAGTATTCTAGCAATTCAATTCTTTATTTTTCCTCCGAGCAATCAAATGTTTCCATTGATTTTTGACATACCTACCGGAATACAAAAGAGCTCATTTTCTGGCATAAAAATTTAATTTTATATAATACAAATATAATTTTATACTATTTAAATTAATGTCAAATAACGACCAAATTCATACTCTCGGAGAAGTTTCCCGTGCTCTCTTTGATGGACATGATGATGCGTCGTATTCGAATGTATTTGAATATGGTGTGAGTGAGTCGGTCGTGCGAAAAATATGGGAACAAAACAAAGAACCAGAATGGATGCTCGAAAAACGTCTCGCTAGCCTGAAAGTCTTTCAAGAAAAAGCGATGCCCAAATGGGGACCTAATCTCTCAAAGCTTGATCTCACAAAAATTTGTTATTATGCTCGACCAGAAGGTGCTTCAAATGCCCAATCATGGGATGATGTACCTGACACCATCAAAAACACGTTTGAGCGACTCTGAATCCCCGAAGCCGAGCGGACAATGCTCGCAGGAGTAGGGGCTCAATATGATAGTGAGGTGGTGTATCATAATCTTCGTCAAGAATTACGAGATCAGTGAGTGATTTTCGAGGATATGTCAGTGGCTGTCAATGAACACGCAGAACTGGTACAGAAGTACTTCATGAAACTTATCCCATCAAGTGACCATATATTCGCTGCATTACATGGTGCTGTGTGGTCTGGAGGGACCTTTCTCTATGTGCCAAAGGGCGTCGAAATTTCCGATCCACTCCAAGCATATTTTCGCATGAATGTGAAATCAGGAGGACAGTTCGAACACACGCTTATGATTATTGAAGACGGAGCGAGAGTACATTATATAGAGGGGTGTAGTGCACCAAAATACAATACACCGAGTCTCCATGCGGGCATGGTCGAGATATTTGTCTGAAAGAAATCAAAGATGCGCTATACCTCAGTCGAAAACTGGTCTATCGATACCTATAATTTGAACACTAAGCGTTCAATTGTTCAAGAAGAAGGATATATGGAATGGGTGGGGGGGAACTTCGGAAGTGGGGTGACGATGCTCTATCCGTGTACGATTCTTCAGGGGCGGAAGTCTTCATGTGATCATCTTGGTGTCGCTTTTGCCAATGCAGGTATGGAAGTCGATGGGGGAGCGAAGGTTATCCATATCGGAGAAGATACATCGTCCAATGTCATCATGAAGTCTCTCTCAAAATGAGGAGGTCTTTCGACGTATAGAGGTTTGCTTGATATTCATCCATCTGCTCACAATTCAGTCAGTCGTATTGATTGTGATGCACTGATTCTTGATTCGCTTTCAAAAAACGACACGATTCCTGATATTCGTGTGCGAAATGCTTCATCCATCTGTGCTCATGAAGCCAGTGCTGGACGTATCAGCGAAGAGCAGCTCTACTACCTTAGGTCTCGAGGGATTTCCGAAGACGCTGCCAAAGCCATGATAATCAACGGCTTCATCTCTCCGATTGTAAAGGAACTTCCTCTGGAATATGCTGCGGAATTGAATGCTCTCATCGCTCTCGAGATGGAGGGGAGTGTCGGTTAGGCTGCTCTTTGTAGAAAACTGAACCATTTCCATCTTACTTTCGTCCCTTCAGTAGTTTTTGTTTGATGTGTAATCGGAGGTATGATTATATCCATCAAACGCAATTCTTTTCTATACCGCTGGTAATGATCATCTCGCGTTACTGTTTGAGATGCTTCCCGCATTAATTCAATATCAAGTCTCATGAAGAGACAGGCCATTAAGCGTAAAACATCTTCTTCGTTTCCTTTAAGAACAACGGTATCTCCTATACATTGTATCAGTTCATTAAAGCCAAATGGTATGTTTCAGTCTGCTGATAAAAATGCCTCAATAGAACTACGCGTATTCGCTATTACTGCTCATGAATTAGATCATTTTGGTGGTATGACACATGACACTAATTTTTCCGGGGTCCAAGTATGTGCTGGTTCAAATTGCGATGCCTCGGGGAGACTCATAAAGTGGATAATTCACCAACTATAGCCAAAATTTTTCTAAAGCAAGTTTGTCTGTATTCTTTTATATAAAGGAATTACGAAGAATTGGATTTTTCATTTTTTTCTGCATAATGTCCTTGACTAACCTCTTGATTGCTCACATATTTTGATACTACCCTCTGGGATTCTACATTGCCGTCAGCTGAATATAGAGAACAATTAAAAAATAAAACCATACTCCTCATCAATGCGGGTCCGAGTTTAAAATACCTCGTTTTTAAACGTATAAAAGACCTCTGAGTCGGAAAACTAATAGTTCTCGATAGGTCACAGGGTTGGTTTTCTGATTCTGTAGATGGCGTGATAGCGTGTGATGACTCATTTTCTCCTCTGGAGAATCCAGATGCCCCTGAGACTGATATTCGCATTCAGGCAATATCATCATATGCCCAAGAAAAAAATATTACTTTTGATGGCGTATGGACTTTTGCTGATAAAAGTGTCGTCCTCTGTGCTCAGATAGCGCAATTTCTCGGTAAGCCTGGCATCAATCCTCTTATCCTCGCTCACCTCAAAAATAAACAAACTCTTCGAGAATGGCTCTTCGCTCAAAAAAATTCACTCTCTCTCGACTGCTCTCATGTTATATCTCTCCCGTGTGTTGACTATGAGCATGTTTCGTCTGATAATTTTCCGCTGATTCTCAAAGGTGTGGAGAGCGTGGGGAAATCTCTCATACATGTCGTCCGCACTCCAGAAGAATTGAATGTCTGTGTCCAAAAACACGGTCTCTCTTCCATCACCCTAGAGCCTTATTTTGAGTGAACTGATATCGATCTCAATCTCGTTGTCAAAAATGGAAAAATTGTCTGGTCGTGATTTGTGGAGAATTTCGTACCTCAACAGCCATGATTTCTCGAAAATGGTTCTCAGACATGCAGTTGTCTCGATGAGGAAGAACAAAAAGAAGTCATACGATATACTCAGCATATTCTGGACCAAGCTCGAGATATACAGACTGCCTGTCTCCATGTCGAATTTCGCGTGCGACACGATAGTCTCGGATTTTCATTTGCACTTATAGAGATAAATTTTCGAATGGGAGGAGGTGAAAACTTTGTTTTTCCGCTCTGACAGGATAATTATGACCTTATCCTTGCGAATCTCGAACTTGCCTTCGGGATGGAGCTCTCACAGAAAAATGTCTCATCAAAATCTGGAATGTATCCGTATATGAAAACTGCAGATCTATTTACTACGAGTGCTGGTGTTCTCAAAAATCTGAAGTGACCTGAAGATATGAGTCATATCCTCGAATATGTATTTTTCGCAGAAGTGGGCATGGAGTGTGATTTTCCTCCGAGATGATGTATCCTCGATGAGATTGGCTGGATAGTAGCAGGGAGTCGCAAGAGTCAAGAAGAAGCTGATAAAGCTCTCGATAAAGCTCTTGAGGAAATAGTAATAGATATTCAATAAAATTACTCAAAAAAAGACCTGCTTTTAACAGATCTTTCTATATTGTATGAATGGCTCCCCGGGTAGGATTCGAACCTACGACCAATTGGTTAACAGCCAACTGCTCTACCACTGAGCTACCGAGGAACTGGGGCATTGTAGAGAGAGGATACTATTTGTCAAAAAAAATATTTTATTTGGAAAACAGCATTTGCAAAAACAGATTTTTCTCTAAACTCAGGCGTACGTTGGGGATTAGCCAAGCGGTAAGGCAGCGGACTTTGACTCCGCCACGCGGGGGTTCGAATCCCTCATCCCCAACCATTACGTACACTATTGTCACATTGTGACCCTACTACCTAGGGTCATTTTTTTGCTTAATTTATGGCTTAAATCCTTTGTGGGATTGGTAATAAATACTAAGGGTGTGAGACCGTTATGCCTATCTATGAGGTACACTAAGAGAGACTTTAAAAAACCATCAAAGTATCAATGAATTTGCTCATTTCTATTACCTAGGAATTTCAGCTATCATTTTTTTAAAAACTGCGATTTCTTCTTCACTAGGTGGTACTTCAAATCTATTACTACACTCTCTACATTCATACTGTTTGCGAAATATTTTCCCTTCACTGTTTACCTCAGGTAGTAAATCTTGAATGTTCTCAGATCAGCATTGCGGACAGATTATCTTATTCATACTGTGTATTCTACGCTCTTCTTCATCCAAATCAATATAAGGCATAGAGTACAGCAAATAAGACTTGATAAAGGTAAGAAATGGCTAAGCTCTTAAAGCCAAGACAGTTACATTTCTTTTCGTTCCATTTTTTACCCAAAATACCCTTCGAATCTAGTATAGGGCGGTTGTAAACCGCTCCGTCCTTTCAGATTTGACTTCGGTCTTTTGTGTAAAGAACGAGAATGAAGCTGTCTTGGCGATAGTCTCATGAAAGCGCGTTTCGACCGCCCTTTTTTGTACCCTATCGCCAAGACGGTTTCTGAGAAACTGAAGAGAGTTCCCATGAGTGATTTGTTGTTTATTGGAATTCAAAAAGCTTCGAACTGCACTTTCTTCATGGAGCACTCCATATCTTCGATGCAGGAGACGAAATAATCAAAAAGACATATAGCAAGACTTGAGTCGATCTGGTAACACAAATACGAGGCAATCTCGAGAACAACATCTATCCTGTTTTTGTTTCAGAGTGAGAGAGTGAGCAAAAGATGAAAAAAATCATCCATAATGGCTACCTCAATCATTGTTACAGATCTCTTTGAGCTATTTGAGGAGATCTTCTTATATTCGGTACCGTTCTCAAGAAACACGATGAACACATCTTGAAAGCCATAATTCAGAGTCCTGTTAAAAATATCTATATCGGGGTTAGCAGAGAAGACAGTGTGCCTAATATAGAAGCAGAAATTGAAGCCTATAATTCTCGTCAAAAAGATCCGAAAAAACACAAAGTCCTCTACCTCTACGATTATAAAACTATTAATCCTTGGGAATATGGTCTATCTAAAAGCTCGGGAGCAGCACGATAACAATTATGATTGTGTTGTGATTGATTAGTGCGAGAGACGCTTAGATGCTTCAAGATTATTGAAACTAATATCAATCGTGACAAGAGGGCTTTATTAAATAAAATTTATCGTATGAAAAAAAATCTAAAAAAAGCAGAAAAGAAGATTAAAAAACCTGATTTTGATATATGAATTCTTGAAAAAGCCACTCGGCTTGCCGTTAAAGCTCATGCTAACCAGAAACGGAAATGAGAGGAAGTTCCTTTCATGACACATCCTTTCATGATTGCTCTAAGGCTAGCAAAATATGGCTTTTCAGATACCATACTAGCCTCTGCTCTAACTCATGATGTCCTGGAAGACACGAACTATACTGTAGATAGTTTCCGTGAGGAACTCGGAGAAGAAGTGTACGAATTAGTAAAGGCAGTTTCAAATGACCCGAGTCTTCCTTGGGAAGAAAAAAAACTTAAATATATTGAAACTGTCAGGAATGGATCAGAGTGAGCAAAAGCAATTGCTGTGGCTGATAAAATTCACAATCTCGAAGCTTTATTTATAGCTTACAATGATCACTGAAAAGATATTTGGAAGCTTTTTAATAAATGAAAGGATAAAAAAATTTGGTTTGAAGAAAATGTTCTGAAGATGCTTCGAGAAACCTGGAATCATCCAATGATAGAGGAATTTGAAACGCTTCTTGAGATAGAAAAATCTTTGGAATAGTTCTTTTTAAGACACTGTATACAGATTATATTCTGAACCAGGCAAAAAGGTGTGGAGATTATTTCCGAGAAAACGATTGATGTTAACGAGTAAAAAAACCAAGATATTTATCTTGTTGTAGTGTAAGTTGTAGTGTAAATTTACTGAGACTGCCTTCAAGTAAAAGAGGGAATAATTCACCAGTAACCTCGTGACAAATTTTATTAATCGGGCTGATTATTTTTCAATTCATTTCGCTCTTCATACTGCTATAGACTGATCGTGGAAGTTCCGAATTTTTGAGAATGTTATTTGGTGCATCAAGAAGAAGCTTAATTATCTCAATTGTAGCCTTCTGTGACGGTATTTGTGCACTTGTTACTGTATGTCAGTCGGCATATATTTTCTGATTTGAAAGATCAAAAATAACTTTTCCCTTAGAAAACGCTTCTAAACCACTCTGAGGTATAACATATACTTCGTTAGAGACGGTACATAAGCCGATATTCCTTTCTGTGAGCTTATGATAATGTTTTTGACTTATATTTTGTTCTAATGTAAAACCATTTAACTCCAAACCATCTTTCCAACTCCTATAAACAGTTACCCCATCGGGATAATTATCTCTCATTGAAGTTGGTAACTCACGCATAATATCTTGATGAACAATCGGAGGGCTGATAATGTTAAAACAGCCTCAACTTCAAAGTGTAATATTTGGGAAAATGGCAGGATGGGATTTATTATGAAATTTTTCCCAAATATCATGATAACATTGTTTCATATCTTCATCAACATTGGTTTTTAGGGTATCTAGAGAGATCCTTTGTTCTAATAATGTTATCAATTCAAGTGAGCTTTTCTGAGATCATTCATGTTTATGTGCCTGTATCATTGCTTGGAATATTTGAATACTTTTATAGGTCTTGAGCCTCATGAGTATATTTGTGAAATTTTCATGAGATAGGTCCGATGAAGAACATAGAAAATCAGGGATTTGTTCTTCGGTATAATTCTTATGGCGCTTAGCCGTAACTTCATGTATTATTTTTCTTGGTGTATCGATATTAATTTTGTCTGGATTGTTGGATCTTATATAGTTCTCATAGAGATATGGGAGTCCAGGAAAATAAATAGATTGCTCATAGCTACAATGAGGATACTCAGGTGCATGTTCACCCAGAAAATCTTTAAGAGAAAAAGCAAAAATATTATATGTATCTTTTCTAGCTGATGTGTATGAGACAATAGGGTAGGCTCAGCCAAGGAGGCAAGTTGCGAGAATCATGAAACCTGAATCTTGCTGTATTTTTTTTAGGATTTTTTGATGTTCTATGAGCAATTCATATAAAAATGTATTTGGTCAGATAGCTTCATGAGGTGCTTTTATAGATTCTTCACTCATTTTTTGAAAAATACTATCATCATCGAGCCATTTTCGTGCTAGAAAAATACTAAATAACACTAGCGTATGTGTACCAAAGCCTAAAGTTCTTCAGCATTCGGAAAGTATTGATAACTCTATTCCTTCATTTATTGGCATTTCCTTCAGCAATTGTCTGATATACATATCTGCTGGAGGGAGATAATCAGGCATTTTACGAGTAAAAAATTTTTCTCGAAAATGTGAATATGACCGAAAATTTTTGAGATGGATTCAGGGGGAACTGACTTTTCGTATTCATATAAAAATTCTGAGAGGTATAGATTGTTTTATGTGTATTACGCTTGTTTCATCTGAGCTCCCCATCCATACCATACAAAAGGGTAGGGAAAAAACCATCATATTATGAGAGAAGAAGTCTCTATATTCTTCTGGATGTAATTCTTGTAACTCGGCTGTATTCATAGGAATAAAATGAAACAATATGAAAAATATTATTGATAATATTCAATATATCAATAATTTTATTATTATTTATTTCATATAAATTCAGTTTTTTTCTTTTATTCTTTCAATATTATTCTCATGTTTTATTTTAAATAATTCCTTATGCTTAGTTTACAAGAAACGACAAGCTCATGAAAAAGTATTCATGAAAATCCAACCTTAACGCATGGTCGTGTCTTGAGAATACTTGAGGATCCTACTAAAGATAACCTTGCATATGATTGATTGGAATTTGAATCTTTGGCGCATAGGAATATATTTCTAGATTTGATTAGAATAGGCCATGGTTTGAATTATACACACATATCTGAAGCGACTATTCCTGATTTATTTAATTTATCGAGGGATGTTATTCAATGAAAACAAGTCAATACTATTATGAATGTGGGTATTTGAGGAATTCAAAGTTCTACAAGCATAGTTTTACCAAGCTATATTCTAGGATGACTAGGATACTTGCGACATGTTCATACTACTATTAATAAACACCATCCGAATTGCTCCTCAAGACTAAGAATCCATTTATGAATGTCTGAAGCGATAGAATTTAATGGATACGATGCAGAAAAAACTCAAATACAAAGCTTAAAAACTATATTTATTTTAAAGAGTTTTATAAAAAAGTATTTTCCTGATCTTGTTGATATAGTTGATTTTGATTACCTTTTGATGGATGATGAAGTTAAGGAGCAAATTGATCAAATTGAGCAAAATTTAAACTCAATGAATGAACAAGAAGTACAAAACTTAATTGCAGTATTTAGGAAAATGTGAGAAAAACATGGATGAGAAGAAGGTAAAAAAAATGCGTTAAAATATGCAGTAAGTCACATTTACTGATTACAGGACTTATTTCATGATAAAGGCATAAATAAAGCACATCACCAATACGATAATCCTTACTATATCTCATTATGATGAAAAGCTGAGAGAAATTTTAATCATCTTCGAGTACTAATTAGAACAACATTGCTTTGACAAGCACGAAATCCTAATCATGTCCATTTAACATCGGATATGTATTTGAAACCTCCGTACTATGAGGATCCAAAATGAGATATATTATTTGAAAGACAAGGTGTTTCACCTCAAGCATTTGATAGATTTTCTAAAGATAGACAGGTTCAACTTGAACAAATTTGTAAAATTTGTAATATTTCTCCAGAGGAATATCTACATTTTGTGAGTGATGTAAACCTAAAAATTACTTGATTAGAAAAGAAAGATCTTCTCTGAAGTATGAATACAGATTTGAATTTAGAAAGAAATAGTGAGCCATCTGTAGCGGCATCGCACACATGAAAATATAAGCACTTAAAAATGGATGAAATAAATATCTCCGGGGAGCTGGAGAATATAGAGCATGAGATAAAGTGAAGAAGGTTTTTGCCACATGATTTTGATGTTAAGAAATCTACTCCCGAGGGGCAAATTGAGCTTATCAAAAGAGGTACTGCTGATTTTATAGGGGAGTCAGAATTAGCTCAAAAGATAAAAGCCTGAAAAAAATTAATTATTAAGTTGTGAATAGACCCGACATGAGATGAAATACATATTGGTCACTTAATTCCATTAAAAAAATTACACCTTTTCCAAGCACTTTGACATGAAATTCGTTTTTTAATCGGTACTTTTACCGCCACAATAGGTGATCCCGATAAAAAAAGCACAAGAGAGGTGTTGAGTGAGGAACAAATTAACAAAAATATTGAGACCTATATTCTTCAAGTTCGTAAAGTTATTGATCTAGACTCAGGTTCTGCAAAAATAGTATATAACAAGGACTGGTATGGAACTTGGACTGCAGCAGATTTACTAGGCCTAGCGATGAAATGAAAAATCGGACAAATGCTTCAAAAAGAACAATTCAAAGAAAGAATGAAAGATGGCGGCTCAATAGCTATTTGAGAATTTATCTACCCTTTGCTTCAATGATGGGACTCGGTAGTTTTAAATTCAGATGTGGAACTCGGAGGGCAAGATCAATTGTTTAATCTCTATAGATGAAGGGATTTACAAGCTAGTCAGGGACAATCTGCCCAAGCAGTTATTACGACACCCCTACTTAATGGGTTTGATGGGCTAAAGATGAGTAAAACATACAATAACTTTGTTGGCATGAAGCCAGAAGAAAACTTACAACACAAAGTTGATAAGGACTATTGAAAAATAATGTCCATGAACGATGAGCAGATGTTAACTTATTTTTCTTATGTTGTTTCCACCTCGGAGGATGAAGTAGAATTCATTGAAAAAGCTGTTAAATCGTGATTAATTAACCCTATTCTCGTTAAAAAAATGCTGGCTAGATGCATACTTGGTCTTTTTTATGAAGATGATATGGTTAAATCTGCAGAGAGAGAATTTGAGCAAGTCTTTTCTAAAAAACAGGCTCCTAGCGATATTGTAACTATGGAGATAACTTATTTAGAGGAATGATTTAATGTTATGAGCTTATTATCTCTTGTGAAAGAAAATAATGTATCTCTTTCTGGATCTGAAATACGGAGAAGGGTTCAATGATGAGCAATATCGGTGAATAACGAAAAGATTACAGGCATGAATACTGTGTTTGATTTCAAAGTTTGAGACAAAGTTGTTTTGAAATACGGAAAATGAAAATTTATCCAATTTATTATTAAATAATTTATGAAAACTATAGGCGTCCTTTGATGACTTTGACCAGATACAACTGCTAAATTTTATTTAGAATTAATTAATATTTTTTCACAAAATAAGATTGATACTAGACCTCCAATACTTATATGGAATACGGCATTGCCACTTGATTTAGAGAAAAATTTTCTTTTAACAGGTGAATGAATAACTGAATATTTGCCTTACTTGATAGAAGGAGCGAAAAATTTGGAAAAAGGTGGAGCAGATTTTATTGTAATCCCTTGTAATTCAGTTCATGTATTAATTGAGCAAATACGTAGAGCTGTTTCCATACCTGTTGTGAGTATTATAGATGAAACTGTAAACTATCTTGCTGCAATTTGAATTACATTGATTTGATTACTCTCTACAACTGCTACTTCAAAATATCAACTGTATGAATTGCCACTACTCCAAAAATCTATCAATATTGTAAAAATTGATCCAGATTTGCAATCAAAGCTAGATTTAGTTATATATAATATCGTAAATAATATTTCTTCTCAAAATAACCAACAAGTTATACATGAAATAGTTGAAACCATGAGAAGTAAACAAGTAAAAGATGTACTTCTGGCTTGTACTGATTTACAGCTTATATGCACAAACTTTTATGAATTTTCACTTTTTGACACCATGAGCATTTTAGCTAAAGCTACAGCCGAACGCGTAATTTCTTCTACCTAATTTTTATGCACAAACTTTTCTTGCTTGGTAATCCAGGCACTCCTTCTAGAGCCACAAATACTGTTCAACATGCTAATGATTTATGATTGGATAAAAAGTCATGCTATCAATTATGCTCTTCCAATAAGCTTGCAGTTGAGTCCTTATTGAACTCTGAAACTCCAAACTGATTGGCTTTAATTCCATTTTATAATGTTTTTTGATCGTCTGTAAAAGATACACTTGAGGGAATTGGTAATTCTATGTCTCAACTAAAAATACTTGCAGTAACTAAGATGAAAATTGAATATTGGCTTGTTTGTAAAAAATGAACTCCTATTTGAAATATTCATGACCTGTGAACACACGTGCAGTCTTTTTACCAAACATCAGATTCACAAGTTGCTATGTTCTGAAAAAAACTAAATCATATTAATACTGGTTCAACATCTTGAGCTATCGAACATATTCATGCTCAAAAAAACTCTCCTAAATTAGATTCATATGCATGAGCGATTGCTCCACATCAATACATCCCGAGTATTGACGATGAGTCTGTTGATATATTATCGAGGGAATTTTGACCTAGAAATAATTTTACATATTTCTTACTAATGGGGGCAAATAACTCTGAATATCCAGAAGATATTGTCCCATCATGAGCCTTGTCAGATGAATTGAATTGTGAAATAATGAATATTCCAGATGTACCATGATCCCTGCATCAGAAATTAACAGAATTGCATGAGTCTGGTATAAGTATACTAGGAATTGTTTCCATAAAAAAATGAATCGATGAAATGGAATTTATTTATACATATACTAAAAAACGGGATCATTACGATAATGATTTAGAAGATTTAGACCCTCTTAATTTTTGATTTAAATTATTGTCCTCTAACGAAAATAACTCTGAATTTACGTGATTGATCAAAATTCCTCAAAAAAGTGGCACTCTAAAAAATGCTATGGGGTTATTTCATAATTTGTGATTTGATATAAGAGAGCTTTATTCTACTCCCACATGATATAAGACTGTTGATTTTTTTGTAAAATTTAGGGATGCTACGTCTATTGATGATGTACATGACAGGATTTATCAACTATGATCCTCTATTAATTCACAATCAAGACTATCAATCAACAAATAGAAAAATACTTAGATAATTAATTTACAACATTATGGAGGTTTTAGATCCGGTATTTTCTGGAGAAATTATCAACATAGTTAATAGTGTCACTCTATGATCAAATATGCAGTCAAGAGTTGATGGTATTATGTGAATAAATTGAATTAATTGGCGGTTTATATGATCTGGAAGAAATAGAAGTTGTGTAGAAGTAGATATTAATGGAATAAAATTTGCACTTAAAATTTCATTGACAGAGAGAATGCATAAAGAAACAGAATTAGAATTATTTATACAAAATAAATATCCATGATTAATCCCGCATATATACTCAATGGGTGTTTATGAAAATGATCAGCGGATCTATTATTGGGTACTACAAGACCTTGTTGAAGGCAAGACATGGAAATCAATGTGAGACGATTACGTTCCAGGAAAACTACAGTTAGTAAGTCTATGAACAAATATTGCTCAAGTCCACAATGTAGTGCAAGATAAACCACCAGGATATGCCTATTTAAATACTCAGGGTATAGGTCCGCATAATAATTTAGATGATTATGTTACAAATGTAACAGCAGAGATTAAGCAAAAATCCTGAAAAACATGAAATCTAATAGATTTAATTTTATTAAAATTAGCACAAATATATAAAAATTTGCCAGAAAAAAAATCAAAAGATGTAAGGCTTTTACATGGAGATATTCATCAATGAAATGTTTTGTTTAATTGAGATGTTTCTCGACTTATAGATTTTGGGTGAACAATACGGTGGTGATTTCCAGAAGAAGAGCTTGCTCTCATGATTACTTGGAATCCTTCTCTTAGAGAAAATGGAGTCTTAGAAACATTAATCCACGAGTATGAAAATGTGACTTGATATAAAATTAACACGGAGTGGATTAATTTTTTTCTTCTATTGGTATGAACAAAGAAATGGGTAAGAAAATGAGGTATAGATTGAGAATACTGATATATATTAACATCTGTCATTGAGCCCATAATTAATTGATAAGATAATGACCTTTTTAGGTGTGCCATTTGTCCCATTTCTGATCACCAAATGGTTCTAGACCTTTAGGTCAACCAATAACTATTTATTCCATTATAGTATGACCCCACAGGAGGGTCATTTTTTATGTCTAAACCATATTTATACATAAAATTTATACGGAAATAAAAAATAAACTTGTCAAAAAAATATTTTCTGTATAATGCGAGAAGTACACGTTACAAATTCAGATAAATTCTTTTACAGTGAGATCCCAGATTTGGTTTTAATTAAGAGAGTCTATCAATACACAACAGTGTCCTTCGCCTGAGCAGAGTTCTTTCCTTCAAACCAATTGAAAAATTAAATAGGACCAGCCTCACGCGGTTCTATTTTTTTCTTTTTTAGTATGTTCGATTTTTCGAAGCGGTTAGAGGATTTTGAAACTGGTAAACCTACCGGTAGTCGAGGTGCACGTGGGAAGTACAATCGCGAAGAGCGAGCTCCGAGATCCGGAGGCTTTTCGGGTGGTCGTGGTGCTGAACAAAAAGGCTTCGGCCCTGGTCATGCACCAAGTCGTGATGGTGCACGAAGTGAGCGTCCTGCCTTTGGTGGTGAACGCAAGACTTTTGGTGCCCCTGCACGTGGTGGTTTCGGTGGTGGTCGTCCATCATCTGGTGGTCGTCCAAGTTTCGGCGGTCGTGGTTCGTCATTTGGAGGGAAGCCTTCATTTGGAGGGCGTGGTGGTTTCGGTGGTGGTGGTCGCTCAGGCGGTCGTCGTATGCCTCCGCAGCCAAGCTATAAACAGTATATGTTTACACCGACAGACGATTCGGGTGAGCTCAAATTCACTCCGTACGAAGTGACAAAGAAATTCCATGATTTCGCTCTTGATGAGCATGTTATCAAAAATATTGATAAAAAAGGCTATGAAAAGCCTACAGAAATCCAGGAAAAGACTCTTCAGGCCATCATGGACGGTTCTGATATGCTCGGTCTCGCAAATACTGGTTCTGGTAAGACAGCAGCGTTTCTCATCCCTATCGTGCATCGTATGCTCGCTGGTGTAAAAAAACGTCTCCTTGTCATGGTCCCAACGCGTGAACTCGCGGATCAGGTACAGACAGAATTTCGTTGGATAACACAGGGGACTTTCCTCCGTTCGACGGTTGTCGTCGGTGGTGCTAATGCTCGTAATCAGATAATGGATATAAAGCGTGGTGTTCACTGTATCGTCGCGACTCCAGGTCGTCTCAAGGATCTCTATGATCGTGGCGTGATTGATTTCTCTGATTATGGACACATCGTCCTCGATGAGTTTGACCGTATGCTCGACATGGGTTTCATCAATGATATCAAGGAAATCATGGCTATGCTCCCAGAAGATAAGCAGACAGTGCTTTTCTCTGCGACGATGTCTCGTGATATCGAGCGTCATGTTCATTCATTTCTCAAAAACCCTACTCAAGTAACGATCAAATCAGAACCAGTTGGTTCTCGTGTCGCACAAGAAGTAGTATTTTATACGACAGGGATAAACAAAAAACAGAAACTTCATGATCTCCTCCAAAAGGATAAAGAAGGGAAGTATCTCATCTTTACTCGTACAAAGCGAGAGGCAGACCGAGTTTCTGATGATCTCCGTGATCTCGGGGCGCCTGTCGATGCTCTCCATGGTGATAAATCTCAGAATCTCCGTCAGAGAATTACCAACAACTTCCGCACGAATAAAATAAAAATCCTTATCGCTACTGATGTAGCGGCTCGAGGTCTCGATATTCCTGATGTCACGCATGTCATCAATTTCGATGAACCAGCGACTCGTGAAGATTATGTTCACCGTATCGGTCGTACAGCGCGAGCCGGAAAACAGGGTACTGCATACACCTTTGTCAAAGGAGGCGAGTAGTACTTGATATATTCATATTTATATTGTATAATATACTTATGAACTCGAATAATCACCATTCGCACACCCCTCTGTCACCTACTCGTAGGCTGATGTTGAGGGGTTTGTTTTCTACTGCCGCACTCAGCGTCTTGACTGCTTGTGATGAGCAACCAATTCCAGCTCATGATGACGCACCTCAACAAATACCATCATCTTCCATATGAGCTTCTCCAGAAGCACCAGAAGCTATTCCGTATAATCCCTATCCACTCCCAAATAACCAATTTGATGTTTTGCCCACAGCGGAACCTCTGGATGGAAAATTTCTCGAAAGAGTTGAGAAAATCACACTCAACGAACGAAAGGCTCAATTAATGGCACTAAATGGGGGAGGGAAGGCTTCTGATGAGGTTGCAAAGCTTCAATCATTTTGATTGAAGCCATTTGATACTATCGAAGAGATTCAGCAGGCTTTCGCAGCTGGAAAACTAATCCCTCTCCCATCTATTGAAGAGGGGAGATATTTTGCCATTCAACTTGCTGGGGATCTCGATATGAAGAACCGTTTTTGGTATAACCTGATACATCCTGATGCGTATGAACGATTTAATAAATTCGTCGCCAAGGTCTTTTATGCAAAAACAGGAAAAATGCTCAAAGTGGGAGGTCTTGTACGATCAGAAGAATACCAGGCAAAACTTCGATGAAGTAATTTTCAAGCAACAAAAACTATTTCTCCTCATGAGTTTGGTCGGACAATAGATTTTTCCGTTCCAGAGGTATTTAATCCAGTTACGAGAAAGATGGAACCAACGAGTCCGCAGGAACATGAATTCATCTCCCGGCTTCTCACATACTACGAAAAAACTTCTCCGAATAGAACATCTTGGCTTGTAGAAAATAAGAATGCATATCACGGTACGCATTACCCCGTTCTGAAAAAATAACTTTTATATTGGTAGTATTTTAGGATTTTCTTATAGTACCTGGATATAATTATGTTACTGATTGCATCCTTCTTATTGAGTGGCTTTCCTGGTTCTTGACGTTTGCAATAAGAGAATTTTCCCTATACTCTCGGTATGTCAAAAGAGACTCCTCGGATTCAGGCAATTCGGAAGAATGTTGTTCATCTCGATGAACATATTCAGGAGTTCATCACGTCTTGTGAGAACATCTGTGATGCTCTCGACACTCTCGAGGATACCGTACTGCTCAAGAAAGTTTTTCTTCAGATTATTGTGTCGCTTCAAGATGTTTCATCTCATACTCAGAGACAACATGCGTCCATAGAAGGAGAGCTCGATGAATTTGTAACTATCACAAAAATTGATAATCAAATCAATATCCACCTGAGACATATAGAAGAGCTTATCGTCAATATTCAGAAAGTTTTTAGCACTTCAAAGCTCGGACAAGCAGTTGGTTTTGCTCTGATAGGGCAGGAGATCGCTCGCCTGAGAAGAGCTCGAAAAAAATCATCGGAGATTTATCTCACGATTCGTGCTCACTATACCGATCAAGAAGGCACTATTACTGCTTTTTTAGAAGAAACATCTGGGCAATCTGCCACTGGGAAAATGCTTCACAATGCATTGCAGGATAAATATCGTATATGAAAATAATTATGTTCTCTTTTGAAACAACTTCTACTGATTGATTTGCTCGTGCTGGTATATTGACTACTCCTCACGGGGCTATTCAGACACCAGTTTTTATGCCAGTAGGCACTGCGGGGACTATTAAATGAGTCACGAGAGAGGGGATTGCTCAGATGAATACGCAGATTATGCTCAGTAATACCTACCATCTCATGCTTCGTCCTGGAGCAGATATCGTCGAGAAGATGGGAGGGCTCCACAAATTCATGAATATCGATCTCCCTATTCTGACGGATAGCGGAGGTTTTCAGGTTTTTTCGCTCGGGCATACGCGCAGTGGCCGATCACTGGTCAAAACCACAGAGGAGGGGGTCCGATTTCAGTCACATATTGATGGTACGAAGCATTTTGTGAGCCCAGAAGATGCCATGGATATCCAGTCAAAGCTCGGAGCGGATATCATCATGGCATTTGATGATGTCGCGCCAGGAAATGCGACCTACAAACGAGCACGACAGGCTCTCGACCGTACACATGACTGGGTCGAACGATGCATCGTTCAGTGGCAGAAAAATGAGATCCTTCGTGCAGAAAAATGACTCCACCCACAGACTCTCTTTCCAATTATTCAATGAGTGACATACGAGGACTTACGACTTGAATCTGTTCGATTCCTTCGAAAACTTCCGACATTGGGTATAGCCATTGGATGACTCTCGGTGTGAGAAAGTACAGAATCGATGTTGAAAATGCTTGATCTCCTCGCGCCCGAGCTTCCACCAGAGAAGCCTCATTACCTCATGGGAGTAGGTACTCCAGAAGATCTCGTAGAAGCTATAGCGCGATGAATCGATATGTTTGACTGTGTCCTCCCGACACGTCTCGGACGACACGGAGAGATATTTACTTCACAGGGGTATATGAAAGTGGGCCGGAGCAATCTCGCTGGTTCTCTCGAAAAAATCCCAGTTTTACCAGGATTTGAGACTTCTGTCAGTGAAAACTATACTCTCGGATATCTCCGTCATCTCATCCATGCTGATGAAATTCTCGGACAGATACTTCTCTCGATGCATAATGTCGAATTTCTCATGCGTCTCTGTGATCGTGCTCGTGAGGCTATAGAGAAATCAGAATATGCAGATTTTAGAAAGAAATTTTGGGACAACTACGTTGTGTAATTATCTTCCTTCAAAAATTTTGTTTATTTTCGGGAATAAAAGTACTGTGAGAAGGAGGGCTGCAATAACAATAAACATGTTTTCTGCTGGACCAGTAGGGACTCTTGTAGGATCTTTTCCTGCAGAGTTGAGTGTTGGTTTTACTGGTTTTGCATTATAAGATGGTATATCTGTGCCAGTATCTTTTGTTGTGGTGGTATCAGATGTTGTATCAGGAGCGGTGTCAGCTGGGGCATCACTGGCGCTATTGAGATCTGGTGTTGTATCTGTAGTTGTTGGAGGTGTGACTGTCTTTGGCTGTGTAGTTGCTGCCGGAGGTGTTGTTGCGGGTGGTGTGGTTGTTGTAGTTTTTGGCGGTGTAGTTGCTGCCGGAGGTGTTGTTGTGGTTGTTGTATTTGTTGCGGGTGGTGTGGTTGTTGTTTTTTTAGGTTTGTATGAGATACAATAATTGACCGTCTTTTTTTCTGATTCTTTGAAGGTTCCCATTTTGAGCTCATAGTATGAGATTGGGACTTTGACGACAAAATAGGGATCTGCTACTTGTTTTGGGCTTGTGAGAGTGACGGATGTCTTGTCAGCGATATTTTTGACAGTGATTGTTTTTCCTGCATCGAGACTAAACATATTGAGACCATCAAGGTCTTTCCATACTACATCTGTACCCCAATCGAGACCTTTTTCGTCCCATGTTGCAGGAGCAGTGGCTATATTTGTCTTGATTTCGGCTGGGCTCTGGCTCGTTTCGTAAAAGTTTTGATTGATACCGTCGAGCGTATTTTCCCATGAGAGATCCTGTTTTGGGAGAGTGATGCTCGTATCTGTCGATGTCGCGTCGCCACCATCCTGACAGATCTGACATTGGTTATCTGAGAAATATTTCTGGCTTGTACATTCAACTACATCAGCGTGAGAGAGGCTAATAGAAGCTAATCCAATGGCTAAAAGTGCTATTTTTTTTGGAGAAAACATAATATGTGGCTTATATGACATACCAAGAGAATACACCACCTTGTTCTCTATATCAAAAAATCCCCCCTGACAATATCTTGTCAAGGGGGATAATTATGTTCTACAATAATAGAATTATTCGTTTACAGTCAGTGTTATACTGTCTGTAGCAAAGCTGGTTAAGCCTGTTTTTGAGACTTTATAAGTGAATGTATAGGTACATCATTTATTGGCTGGTTGAAGAGTTTGAGTAAATGTACCCGTGAGACCATTACCAGTTGACCATTGACCAGAGCCACAGTTACCGCCAGATGCTTTTACTGAAGTGTATGTGGTGTCGCCTGTAGTACCATTTGTCCCCTCCCATTTATAGGTGATAGTGTCGCCTGAATTAGCTGTGAGTTCTTTCCCATAACTATTAGTCGAAGTTGCTGCACCAGCCTTTATAGAAATGTCAGCACCAGTTACGACAATAGTTTTTTCAGCTGTATCACTGACGCCTTCTCCGCGGATAGTGATCTTGATAGTTCCGCCTTTAGAAAATTTGATATGGTCGATAGAGATTTCTGACTGACCATTCATTTTTTGTGCCCCCTGAGGGAAAGTAGCTTCATCATCACCATCGACGATAATAAAGAAGTCACCAGTATAATCTGTAATAGGGAGATCATTCGTTCCTATAGTTTTTACTTTGATGCTAAAATCATTACCAGCAGCGACTGCTGTAGGAGCTGTGATTTCAAAGTTTTTCATACTGACACCACCAATATTGATTGTTTTACTGACTGATCCGATAGTTGTATTGTTGTCAGTGAGATTGAATGTGAGAGTATGATTTTCAGTCGTGTTACAGAGAATAGGGCCAAAATAGAGATCTGCACCAGAAGTGACAACGGGTTGGCTTTTTGTTGTAAGCGTACATTTGCCACTAGTAAATGATGGAGAATCAATCACAGCATAGATAGTCGTATTAGCCGCAGTGAGAGGAGGTGCCGCGATAGCAATAGTTGGTGCAACTGTACAGTTACCACCAATAAGCTTCACCTCAGTGACTTCTCCTTCCCGTACTGTCGCACGAGCTGTTGGTTTTGTTGTACATGTACCACCAGTGATAGTGACTGTTGGAGGAGCCGTAGGAGCGCTAGCATATCCGAAACCACCAGAGACGATTGTGGCTTTTTTACCATCCGCATCTGACGTTGCTGTCGCCTGAGCTGCACGAGTAGGACTTGCCTTGAGATAGAATGTCTGGTTCTGTTTTACATCTGTCATGACTGTGCCACTCGCTGATGCGGCGCTGACTATATTTACGATACCAATTGTACCTTTGAGACAAGCACCATTGCTACAACCAAATTCACAATTTCTGGTTTTGTCATGAGCTGCATCTGGTGTGTACTCGAGGCCTGAACAGAAGTGTTCTGAGAGTACTGCACCACTACATGTCTCTACTACAGGAGTTTTTACAGGAGTGCTCGGATATTTAAATGAGATAGTACCAGCTACATACTGATTGTTGCTAGAATCTGTTGTCGTACAGATATTTGGTCTCTTTGAGGTATACCATGAGACAAACTGTGTTGTGAGACGGATATCGTTTGAGAGACTATTGATAGAATCGGTGAGTTTTTTGAGAGACGCTTTTACAGCGTCTGAGACTGAGAGTGCTGCGATTTTTGCATCGATACCTGATTTATAGTTATCGACGAGTCCATTTGCAAGTGTAGAAATGTCGGTAGCAATCGTTCCTGTTATGTTATTATTTGTAAAAAGTGTTGCAAGACTTGTACGATCTGCTTCACGGAAGGCGGTAATTTTTGGAAAACGAGCCTGAGCATCTATAAAACCCTTTTCGAGTGTATCGAGTTGATCATTTGTGAGAGAGCTGCCAAGAGCTGATGACTGGAGGCTCTGCATGATTTCGAGGGCTTTATTAAAATTTGAATCTCAGTCGGTTGTGCCGTGAGATTTATTTGTATAGTACCACCCGCCACCAATGAGCACGACGAGCACGACGAGAAATGCTCCGATTTTGAGGACACCTTTCATAACGAAGAGATAATAAAATAAAATGATAACCCGTGCAGTTTATTTCATTCTTGCCATCGTGTCAAATATACAGCCTTATTTATATCCTTGACTCCCTTTCTTTTTCTATACAATGCTCATGTTTTCTCCCGTTTATCGGGATAAATTTATTTACTCTTTTCTTCCTTATGTCTGCAACTGACGACAAGAAGCGCAATATCCGTAATATAGGTATTATCGCGCATATCGATGCTGGTAAAACAACTACCACTGAACGTATCCTCTTCTATTCTGGTAAAACTCACAAAATCGGTGAGGTACATGATGGAGCTGCGACTATGGACTGGATGGAACAGGAACAAGAACGTGGTATCACGATCACGGCTGCTGCAACAAAGACAGCATGGAACGGTCTTGATATCAATATCATCGATACTCCAGGTCACGTGGATTTCACGATCGAAGTAGAGCGCTCAATGCGTGTCCTCGATGGTGGTATCGTCGTATTCGACGGTTCACAGGGTGTAGAACCTCAGTCAGAAACAGTTTGGAAGCAAGCTGACAAATACGGTGTTCCTCGAATCGCGTTTGCGAACAAGATGGACAAGACTGGTGGAGATTTCGAAATGACATTTGAATCAATCAAAAAACGTCTCGCAGGAAATAAAGTAGTCCGAGCTCAGCTCCCTATCGGTCGTGAAAATGAATTCAAGGGTATCATCGACCTCGTCACTATGAAAGCATGGGAATTCAAGGGGAATATGGGTGTCGAAGTCGTCGAGCGTGCTTTCCCAGAAGATATGAGAGCTCGTGCAGAAGCATGCCGTCTCGAACTGATCGAAAAAGCTGCAGAACAGGATGATGCACTCATGAATAAATATCTCGGTGGTGAGGAGCTCACAGTCGAAGAAATCAAGGCTGGTATCCGCAAGGGTGTTATGTCTGGAAATGTATTCCCACTCTTCTGTGGTTCTGCCCTCGCAAACGTCGGTGTTCAGAAAGTTCTCGATGCTGTTGTTGATTACCTCCCGTCACCACTCGATATCAACGAAGGAAAAATCGTCGGTACTGATCCAGATGATGATGAAAAGAAGGTTGAATTTAAACAACTCGATTCTGAACCACTCTCAGCACTTGCATTCAAGATCATGACGGATCCATTTGTCGGACGTCTCACATTTGTCCGTGTTTACTCTGGTGTTCTCAAGTCTGGTACATCTGTCACCAATGCTAACAATGGTGAGTCAGAACGTATCGGTCGTATCGTCGAGATGCACGCAAACAATCGAAAAGAAATCACAGAAATCTCAGCGGGTAATATCGCTGCGGTTATCGGTCTCAAGGAGACAAAAACAGGTCACACACTCTGTGACAAGGCACACCCTATCAAGCTCCTCTCTCTCGATTTCCCAGAACCAGTTATCTCTGTCTCTGTAGAGCCAAAATCAAAAGCAGATCAAGAAAAAATGGGTACTGCTCTCGGTAAACTCGCTGAAGAAGATCCATCATTCCGTATCCGCTCTGACAGTGAAACGGGTCAGACTATCATCGCTGGTATGGGTGAACTCCACCTCGATATCATCGTCGATCGCATGCGTCGTGAATTCAAAGTCGAGTGTAATGTTGGTGCTCCTCAAGTTGCTTACCGTGAAACTATCACTCAAGTCGTGAAAGATCAAGAATTTCAATACAAGAAACAAACTGGTGGTCGTGGTCAATTTGGTCATGTTATCATCACGTTTGAACCTATCACAGAAGATATGAGAAAGGCTCAGCCAGAAGAGTACACAGAAGAAAACCACTTTATCGACGAGATCAAGTGAGGTGTTATCCCACGAGAATTCATCCCAGGTGTTGAGAAGGGGCTTAATGCATCATATGCTCGAGGTGTTATCGCTGGTTACCCTATGGTAAATGTTCAGGCAACCCTCACATTTGGTTCTTACCATGATGTCGACTCAAATGAACTCTCATTCCGTATCGCTGCGAGCCGATGTTTCCGAGAGGCTTCAAAGAAAGCGAAGCCTATCCTTCTCGAGCCGATCATGAAGGTCGAAATCTCAACTCCAGAAGATTATATGGGTGACGTTCTCGGTGATGTGAATGCAAAACGAGGTCAGATTAATGAGATGAGTGATCGTGGTATGGCGAAGATCATCGCTGCGTTTGTCCCACTCTCAGAAATGTTTGGCTATTCGACTTCTCTCCGATCTATGTCTCAGGGTCGTGCTACCTATGCAATGGAATTCTCACATTACTCTCCAGTTCCTGCCGCTATCACAGAAAAAATCCGCGCTGAACGAGGTGTGAAATTCGAAGAAGATGATGAATAGTATTTCTCTTCATAAATCTCCAAAACTCCCACAGAAATGTGGGAGTTTTTCTTTGATTTTTCCTCAAAAATCATACAGTAGAGGCGTACTTTTCTTTTCTCACTATGAAAAAAATCTTCCTTCTCTCTTTTGCTGTCTTGTGCTATTCAGCATTTGCAGCTCCATCCCCAGTCGTCCAGGTTATTTCCTACAAAGAACCTCTCGGCACGTATTTCTCACTCCAGGGATGGGGAAGTGGTTCTATCATAGATAATGCAGGACACATCATCACCAATAATCATGTCGTCGACGATGGTCTCGGCGGTATCTCCGATGATTTTTCTATCTGTCTCACTGAAGATCCGACTCTTCCTCCAAAATGTTATTATACCGCCTCAGTTATTGCCCGTGACCCGGACAAAGATATAGCACTCCTTCAGATTGATAGTACCGATATTTTTGGTCGATCGGTCAATCTCTCGAGCTTTACGGCACTTCCTCTCGACACGAATTATACGCCAAATACTGGCGATACAGTGAATGCTCGTGGCTACCCATGGGTTGGGGCAAACACTATTACAGAAACACAGTGAATCGTATCCGGGACGTATGCATATAATGGGAATACGTATATTAAAACAGACACTCTTATAGCGGGTGGAAATTCTGGCGGACCACTTATCCGAGACGGCAAAGTAGTCGGTATCAATACTTTTCTTATCGGAGGGAATTCTGACCCAGCACTTGGCTATTCACTCTCGATACGAGAAGCGAAATCTTTCGTTGAAACCTCTCTCGCTAAAACAAAAAAAATTCAGACAAATAATCCAAAATTTTCACCATTTTTACAAACTGTTACCGAGGCTTCACAGAAAAAAAGCATTACTGATCCTCTCATCACTTTCAATTTCCCAACAAAGTATAATATCACGACCTATATACCGGGATCCTATATAGATGGACAGATAGCAGATGAGAGTAGTACTGCTGTTTGAGGTTTTTCATTTATACATTTCAATACCCCGAGCCTCAAGACACCAGAAGAGATCAGATACTTTCTCTCAGGACAATCATTTTTTCCTTTCTGGCAGGACGTGAAGTTTAAAACTGTGACCATCGGAGGACAATCATTTTATGAAGTCGATACGCTCGGTAATACTGGCGGCGATAAGACAAAAACACAGTATGTTTATTTCAAAATTATAGACGAACACCACCTTATATTATTGCAACTCTCGACTCCATTTTCAAATGAGACAACCTATGAAACTCTTCAGAAAAATATAAGTGCATTTTTGGCTGGAGTTTCGTTTCCTGCAAAATTTTCATTTTCACCGAATGTAGCGATTGATGTGACTGATGCAAATCTCAAAATATTGCCTCCGTCAGAATCGTTGGTTGATTTTCGTTCTAATTTTTTCCCATACAACGGCGTCATTTCTCAGTTTATGGCAAATTATCAGGATCTCTTTACTGTGCGTAACTATCTTGGAAATCTCTGGAGCTATGCCCAGATTAGTATTGCTCCAAATTCATTTTATACAGAATGAACATCGGCAAGTGAGCTTCTGAGCCGCCTCAAGGAATCACCGTATTTTGGTCAGAATTCGGAATCACAAACAATTACCTACAAAGGACATGAGGGCTTTTCTGTGTGTGATTCAAGCTGAGATCTGCGACTTTTTGATGAGAAAAATTCACAAAAATTTGCGACACAGTGTGAAATCATACTCCTCGTCGGAAAAAATAATTCTCACTTCCTCTCTCTCTTTTTCTACACCGATAAACAATATAAAAATGATATCATGAATATCATGAAAAATTATCTTGATAAGACCCTGATTTTCCCGACTGATGGCATAACAGATTTTGGAACTGCAGGCATAAAACTCGCCTATACTGATGTCGAGGATCAATCTCAAGAATTCCGTGACACTCTCAAATACC
Source organism: uncultured Candidatus Peribacteria bacterium (assembly GCA_965231115.1). Lineage (GTDB taxonomy): Bacteria > Patescibacteriota > Gracilibacteria > BD1-5 > JAGOOR01 > JAGOOR01. The sequence goes on along the minus strand of OZ246415.1, from coordinate 912,310 downwards.
TCGTCAAATACGGAATACTCTCACCTCGTGCAAATTTTGATGGAGAACTTCCACTGACATGGGATGCCTATGCTCGCCTCCATGTCTGGACTATTTATCACAAAAAATTCACCGATCATATCAATCCAAATGATAGCAAAAGTCCTACATTTGAATCAATTATCCGCAAGCTCCCTATTAATCGAAATGCTTATGTGGATAGCTCAAAGCGTGATTATTTTGAGCTCATGCTCAGTATGAGTCTTGCTGGTGTCAAAATTTCGAATTATAGTGAGTCTGCTTTGAATAAATTTAGAAATCAGGCAACAACAAAATATCGAGAGGAATGGCAGAAAGTAGAAGATTTTGAATATCAATATTTTCATGGTCAAAAAATGGGTCCAAATGGTGCCGCATACTATAATACTGGCTCTTATTCGAGTGATTTTGTTACTTATTATAATCCTATTACAGGACTTTCTCGTGAGCCTGTTATAGGTCAAGACCCTATTGAATTTGGTAATGTCTCATTGAGCCTGGAAGACCAAAAAATCATCGATGCGGAGATAGCGTGTACAAAAAATGCTACACGTTATTTTTCTTCTGAGTGTTTCAAAAAAAGACAGGAATATGTCTGGTCGAATCTTAACTATGCTGTTTTGACAAAATGAGAGGCAATTAGTGCGCTTTTGCCATCAATTGATTTTGCTCTCTGGGACTCTGAACTCGCGAAAAAGAAAACAGTCAAAATAGAGGAAGAACAGAAATAGGGAAGAGGTGACCAGTTGACTCCCAATATCTCTAAACTATACTGAGAGTACTTATTTCTTAACCTTTTTCCTATGCAACCACAAATAATATTGCAGATAGACAGTTCTGCTGAGTATGACCGAGAAGTAATCGAGAGGCTCGTCAATGACAGCATGGGTAAGGTAGATGCGTACCTTCGTCGATATGATGATAAGCCAGATGCGGAAGTCCGTATCGAGGTAACCATTAAGAAAAATAGTGATGATTCTTTTTACGGTAAACTCCATGCCCATATTGACGGACAGCTCATTATGTTTGAGCGAGAGAAGTTTTTCAAGCTCGATGATCTGATCCATCACGCATTTCAGCACATGAAAGAGCAATTGTCAGCTAAATAATCACGATTTACAAGAATGGAACAATTGTCACTCAGAGGAAAACGCATTGAGGTGCTTCACTCGACACATCCAGATAATCTCACAGAACTTCTCCTCTCTCTTCGCGGATCAGAGGAGAGTTTTTTTCGTGGAGATATTATTCATGACCCACTTCTGCTCCCAGATATACAAAAAGCTATAGAGAGAATCGCTTTTGCTCGAGAAAATCGAGAGAGATCTATGATTTTTTGAGACTATGATGTCGATGGTATTTCTTCGACAGCGGCTCTTTTTCTTTTTCTGAGAGATGAGCTCGGTATGGATGTATCCTATCGGCTCCCACATCGTGTTCACGATGGTTATGGTATAAAATCGTACCACATGGAAGAGATTGCAAAAACTGGCACCAAACTCATCATCACTGTGGACTGTGGTACCAAAGATATCGAGCCTGTAAACCATGCAAAAACACTGGGTATGGATGTTATCATTACCGATCATCATTCATGCCCAGAGATGCTCCCGTCTTGTATTGCTGTTATTAATCCAAAAAGAAGAGATTCCCTCTACCCATTTCAGGGGCTTTCTGGATCATGAGTTGTTTGGAAGTTTATCCATGCCTTATCAGATTTTTTCTTCCCAGAAAAAACAAAAGATATGCTCCGTAAATATGTGGATATAGTTTCTCTCGGTACTGTGGCTGACTGTATGCCCATGCTCGATGAAAACCGTACCATTGTTCGTCAGGGCATTCTCCAATCACAGTCCTCACATCATCCATTTTTCCAGACATTTGTTGATACACTCAAGAGACCCATTCTTACTGAAGAAGATATAGGATTTTTTGTTGGGCCTCTTCTCAACGCTGGAGGTCGTATCACGACACCATATCAGAGCATCACCGCATTGCTTGCTTCTTCTCTTCATTCTTTTTCTCATATTCAGGAGCTTATTGCTGTCAACGAGATTCGTAAGTGAAAATCCAAAGAAGCTCTAGAAAAAGCTCTCAGCACTATAGATACGAGCCCATCAATTCTCATATATATCGATGAACATCTCGAGCATGGAATCTTGGGATTGGTGGCTGGTAGACTCACTGAGATGTATCATAAGCCAAGTGCTGTTTTTACATTACATGATGGTCATTATGTAGGTTCTCTTCGGGCGCCAGCTGGTATTGATTTGGTAAAGGTACTGGAACTCTCTTCTGCTTATTTGACACGATTTGGCGGGCACGCTGGAGCTGCAGGATGCACAATCGAAGCGGGTAATATAGAAAAAGCATGCAATAGTATGAAATCTGCTGCAGATGAGCTTATGCAAAATATCGATACAACTCCAACAATTCATATCGATACTGTTCTTGATCCACTTAAAATCAATCTCAATACCCTTTCAGAAATAGATGCCCTTCGTCCATTTGGTGTAGGATTTTCTGCGCCACTTTTTCTCCTCTCTGGTATATCTGTTCCTGTGAGACCTCTCGGACAAACAGGGGAGCATATCCGATGGGATATGCCATGAAAATTAGAGATTGTAGGATTTCGTATGGGGGAATATTCTCAAAGACTCTCTGAGAAGCCCCATAACCTTATTGGGACTCTTAAAGCCCATACCTGGAGAGATGCTATTACGCCTCAGTTTCATGTCATTGATGCATTTTAATCTCTGATTGTTGTTACCTTGCTCGCAATGATGGTGATGAATTCTGTCAGGAGGAGGTAGACAGGTACTCATAAAAAGAAGCCTGTAATACCCATAAAATGCTCAGAAACAAAGAGAATGATGAAGACAACGGGAGCGGGAATATTCAAGGATCTTCCTACAAGTCGAGGGTTGAGAAAATAGCCCTCTATCGTATGTATAACAAAAAGCATCACAATAAGTGTGATAACTATCCCCCAACCAGGATAAGCTGATATACCGGAAAATAAAATCGGAATACCCCCAATAAATACACCAAGAATTGGGATGAAACTGGTCAAAAAAGTGATACAACCAAGAGCGAGAAGGTAGGGGAATACGAAACTCCCATTGTAGGTAATCTCTCCAAATATTATTCAGACAATTATCAGTGTCACTACAGTGAGTACGGTATTGACGAGGGCTATCTGTGATTGTGCCCGAAATACAAGACCAAAGCTATTCACTATTTTCTCGAAAATAATCTTTAAATCGTTATAGAAAAAAGCAAAAGGTCATTTTTTCATCTGTGCAAAATATTTTTGAACTTTCCCGTACTCCATAAGCCAAACATAGCTCAATACGTATCCAAAGACGACTTGAAAGAATATGCTTCCTATGTGAAAAAATTGTGCCAGAATAGTTCGAGTATCTGTATCGGGCGATATCACATTGATGAGATCTCCGACTTTATAGGAGATGTTTTGCCATTGGCTGAGTGTATTTTTGATATCATCTATTCCCATATCGATCGACAGTCTCTGAGAGAGAGACTGGAGGAGACCGATGAGGTCTGATATGAGGGCTGGTCCTATATCTCGAATAGCAAAAGTGAGTACAAGAGCGAAAAATATGTAGAAAATAGTGATGAGTGTTTTTTCGTGAGCGAGGAGAGTTAGTCACTTTTTGAATTGTTTTGGTGATTTATTGGCTATTTTATGGATATGTCTTTCTGACCATTGAGCGATCACTTGAAACATATAACCACAGAGAAATGCTGTTAAGAAAAAAACAGCAAAATCTCTGGATACATAGAGTATTACTATGATGCCAAAGAATGAAAATAAGTGTCCTCCAAATCGACGCGTGAGAATGTGATTTTTGAGAAAGTCTTTCATAGACAGTAATTATAGAAAACTATTCAAAAATAGCACGAGCTATATCCGCACTGTCTGTCTGGACTTCTTCTGGGATTTGTTCCTCATGAGTGATAAAAGATATTCAAGATGCGCCAAATGATTCAGCCGCAGCAACAAAAATTGGTTTCAGGGTAGTGTCTTCGAACCGTCATTTTCAGAATGAGGTGGTTGTTATGTTGATTTGATGATCAATTTGTGTGATTTTCGCTGTACGGAGGAGGGGGAGAATCGTACTTTTTATTCCGAGTTCTTGGAGTTTTTTGAGATAGTTTTCGGCAGAAAACCCCTCTGTCAAAATATCGTGCGCAGGAGTGATTTCATGAGTCACTGGAGGAAGCTCTTTTTCTGCTTCTGGGAGGGTATGGTTTGGTGCTGGTAATTCATGTTCAGGAGCTGGTAGCTCTTTTGCTGGCGGAGTTTCTTTTTTTGTCTCAGGGGGGATAGGTAATGGCTCTGGAGTGTCTTGGTCTTTTTTTGGTGTTTGTTTTTTTTCTATGACGCCTGATTTGATTCTCTCGTAGAGCGACATACGCATGATATCCATAGGCACAGCGACTTGTCGACTCTGCACGTATATCTTTGTAAAGAGGTCAAAAAGCTCTTGATACAGTGGAAAGAGTTTTTGCTCAAAAGCCTCTCCGATATGTTCGACGATCCATTCGGTCATCTGTGCTGCAAATTGACGGACGTCAGTCGCTTCTTGTTCGAGAGTGGTCAATATTTTTTGTATTTCTCCCGCATTTCCATTTTTACATGCATCAAATGTTTCCCTGAGAAAACCAAGGCTCACGAGATGAAGGGCTGCCTCGACATTTTTAGTCTCTACTTTTTTATCAAATATACATTTTTCGAGCATCGTGAGGGCATCTCGGAGACTTCCTCTCGCTCGGCGGATGATCATATCTATAGCTTCTTTTTCTGTATATATTCACTCTTCTGTGCAGATTTTCTCGAGGAGTCAGCGCATATCAGCTTCGGCGATTTTCGTTAGATCAAAACGGATAACTCGAGAGAGGATGGTATCAGGGACTTTTGCTATTTCGGTGGTTGCGAGGAGAAAAATGGCATGTGCTGGTGGTTCTTCAAGCGTCTTCAGGAGCGCATTAAAAGCACCTTTTGAGAGCATGTGGACTTCATCGATGATGTAGATTTTGTACTTTCCTTGTGTTGGTGTGAATTTTGCGTGATCGATGATTTCTCGGATATTATCGACGCCAGTATAGCTCGCAGCATCGATTTCAACGACATCTATCATCTGATGGTTATCGAAAGCGAGACAATTTTGGCAGCTATGGCATGGATTGCCGTCCGGTGTGATATTTGTACAATTCACTGCTTCTGCGAATATTCGGGCTAGGGTTGTCTTTCCGATACCGTGAAATCCAAAAAATATATAGCCATGGTGAAAAGTCTGTGTTTTACATGAATTTGCGAGTACTTTCTTCACAAATTCTTGTCCGACGACATCAGAGAAGTTTTTTGGGCGGTAGGATTGATACAGAGACATAAGGGGAGTATAGAGAAAAAGTTCTGAAAGTCATCCATATTTTCTCGTACTTCTGAAAAAATATATATACTAACCACAGTACTTTTCCTATGTCTCAACCACTTGTATATCTCGATTACGCCTCGACACATCCTCGCAAGAAGGAAGTATTGGAAGTGCGTGAACAGTTTGAGAATAGTTCTTATGCAAATATTGGTCGGGGCAACTATGATCTTGCTGAGACAGCGATGATTGCGTATCAAAATTCAAAAAAAATAGTCGCTCGCTGGATAGGGTGTGATTCAATTGAAGTGCTCTATACATATTCTGCAACATACGCCATCAATCTTCTTGTATTGGCCATTGAGCAAAATGGTGTTATCGGTAAGGGCGATACGATCCTTCTGTCTCTCTCTGAACACCACGCAAATATCGTCCCCTGGCAGATGCTGGCTGAGAGAGTAGGGGCACAGGTTAAATTTGTTACTCTGGATCATAACTATCGTATTGATTTGGAAGATCTCCAAAATAAACTCAATGATTCCGTCAAAGTTGTGAGCCTGCAATATGCGAGTAATGTGACTGGTGCGATTCATCCGCTTGAAAAAGTACGTGACATTATTGGTCGAGATCGACTTTTTTGTGTGGATGCTACTCAGATGACGCCCCATGGAACTATTTCTATGAAGGATATTCAGTGCGATGCTCTCGTTTTTTCTGGGCATAAAATGATGGCCGACACCGGTATTGGTGTTCTGGCGCTTTGGAAAGTTCTCCAAAAATCTTGGCAAGCTCCTATTGGTGGAGGAGGAGCTATTAATTTTGTTTCTGTTGATGGCTATGAGCAGGCTGGTATACCAGAGCGATGGGAGCCGGGGACTCCCCATATTACAGGAGCAGTAACCCTCGGTGCTGCTATCGAATATCTGGAAAAAATGGATGAAAAAAAACATCGTGAATATCGTGAAAATATTCATTTTACAAATTCTTCTTTTGAAAAAATGAAGGAAAAATGAGTGACTGTTTTTCACTCATTTCAAGATAATGCACTTGGTATCTGGTCATTTACGGTCGAGGGGAAACACAGCGTAGATGTTGCTGATATTTTTGGAGGAGAAGGTATTTGTCTTCGTTCATGACATCATTGTTGTGAACCACTCCATAATTATCTGTGAGTGCAGTGAAGCGTTCGTATGAGTATTGGTTTTGATACGACGCATCAAGAAATAGAACGTTTTTTTACAGTTCTGGGGTCTTTCTTATAATTTTTTTATGGTAAAAATTCGACTCATTTTTCTCTCAGCGATTTTTCTTCTTACGCCTATTGTTTATGCGTGGCTTTATCTGCCATTTATTCAGGGTACACTAGCAGATATTATGCATTTTTTGTTCCCACAATTGCGATGGTCGTGATTTGAATCGGTGAAGGTATTTGTTTTTTCGATTTTTATTATTGGAGCGTGAGTATCATTTTTTACAGAGTATTTTACGCAAAAAAAACAGACCATTTCTCAAACATTTCTTGTGAGCGTGCTTCTATTTTTTGTCTGGTCCGTCTCTTCTTATTTTCTCAATAAAGGTCTCAACCCTTATTTTTTCACAGGCAATCAGGAAAAAACACATGGTTTCATTTTTTATGTATGACTCTTTAGTCTTTTTTGGCTCGTTCGGGGGCTCACAGAAAAGCAGCAAAAGTACCTCTTTAATATTTCTTTTATAGGATTTGCTGGTATCCTTCTCTATGCATTTTTTCAGAGGTTTGGTTTTGACCCTCTCACGAACGCCTACAATTCTCGCCTTGATCCATGGAGACTTTTTTCGACGCTCGGTAATCCGAATTATTTGGCTGGGCAAGTGCTTTTGCTTCTCCCGCTTTTGCGAGTTTTTCGTTTCGAAGGTGAGTTATCTTGGGAAGAGCATTTTTGGGAGATAGCAGTCTGGGTTATCTCGGGTCTTATTATTTATTGGACAGGGAGTTATCTTGCTTGGATGGTATTTGCTGGTTATGTCGGATATGTCATACTCGATCATTTGATACCAAAAACAAAATATCGAGCATGGTCTTGGGGTGCAATAGTTTTCTTACTTTTTGCTATTGTTGGGTATGTATGGCTGAATTATCAAGATACTATTCTGGAGGCTCAGAAGATGAAATGATTTATCGCACGTTGGTATCTCTGGAAAACTGGATTCGCAGCGCTTACTCATGATGCTGGGCATTTTCTTTTTGGATATGGTCCTGATTGATTCCTCGCCGTCTCGGAGCGTTTCCGACACCCGCTTCTCTCCGTCTATGAGGATCCTGCATATAGGATCGATAGGAGCCATAATGTCTTTCTTGATTTTGCACTCCATTTTTGAGTGCCTATATTTTTCACAGTGATATGGTGTGTAGCGAGGTCTTTCAGACACCTATCTCATGAAAAAAAGATTGCGCTCTGACTTTTTGCCTTGTATTTTTCTTTTAATATACCTGTTCTGGTTCATTTTCTTATTGTTGTGCAGATACTGGCAAGCGCGAAAAATAAGTCGTAATTATTCCTGTATAAGTCCGTGATTTTGGAGAGCCTCAGCAGTCTTTTTTCCGAAGGTGTCTTTTGCTTTTTCATAGCTCCATGCAGAGAGCTCTTCGATACGTGAGACAGATTGAAATATTTTTCGGCGCGCTGCGGGTCATATTCCAGGGATTTCGTCGAGAATGGTTTTTGTGTAGGATTTTTCCCGAGAGCTTCTGTTATAATTAATAGCAAATCGATGTGCTTCATCACGAATCTTTTGGAGTATCATGAGTTCGCCCGATCACTTTTCGAGGAGAATTGGTTCAGAATTTTCTGGCAGAAATACTTCTTCTATACGTTTTGCGAGAGAGATGATGGGGAGTATTTTTTCTTTTCCAGAAGCTTTTTTTATCGCTTCCACTGCATGTGAAAGTTGTCATTTCCCGCCATCGATGATGATGAGGTCTGGCCACGAGTCTTCCCCACGTAGAGCTCAGAGAGTCCGCCTGGTGAGTATTTCGTCCATTGATGCAAAGTCGTCAATTTTTCCTGTTTCAAGTGTTTTTATTCTATATTTTTTATAGCGTTTTGGTTCTGGCTTTCCATTGACGAGGACTGATTTACTCGCGACAGTGTGCTCACCGTGACTGTGAGAAATATCGAAACATTCAAAAACGATTTCCTTTTTCTTTTCGAGTTCCTTTGGTTCAAGTCCTATTTTTTCCATGAGGCTTATCATTGTTTTTTTCGAGAGTGTCGCATTTTTGAATCCAGACATTTCCTCTTGGTAGGCAAAATTGAGGAGATTGGTATGGGCGAATTCGAGAATACGTACTTTTTCTCAGCGGCTTGGCTCCTTTATCTGTATTTTTTCTGCATTGAAATATTCCTGCAGGTCTCACAAAGATGAGATATTTATATCGGTGTAGAGTGTTTTTATGGGCTCCTCTGAGATATGCTGAAGTATCGCTTGAGTGATGAGTTCTTCGTGTGTCTCCTGGAGAGGATTTGCGAGTTTATATTCGTGGACACCGACGATCATACTGTTTTTGACTTCGATAAAACTGATAAAGACATGATTATATTTTTCGAGCGTTACGACAACTGTTGCATCCCCTGAGATAGCATCCCGAACGATTTGCCTACTACCAGCGGATTCTATTTGTGTGATGAGATTTTTATACTCACTTGCATCTTCATAGCGTCTATCCTGGGCAGCTAATTTCATTTTATTCTGGAGTTCTTCCAAGACTGTTTCTTGTTTTCCGAGGAGAAAATCTCGAGCCTCAGTGAGTCTTTGTTTATAGAGCTCTATTTTATTTTTCTCGCCAGTACAGTGTCCTGGGCAGAGGCCGATGTATGTATCCATGCAAGGCGGACCAAATTTTTCTATTTTTTCGTGATTTCCGAGCCTGAAAAGCTTCCTGATAAAACGCACGTAGTTTCTTGTATCAAAATACTGACTATAGGGGCCAAAATATTCTCCATGTTTTGTCTTCAGTCGAGTACGGATAAGGCAGGGAATCTCGTCAACTGTTATCTTGATATAGGAGAGATTTTTTCCGTCCTTCATGAGGACATTATATTTTGGCTGATTTTTCTTTATAAGATTGGTTTCGAGCATGAGAGCCTCGAGGTCAGATTTTGTTTCTATGTAGTCGATTTTTTCAACTATCGTAACCATCTTTTTCTTCGCAAAATTGAGTGAAGCATTTGGTACAAAATACGATTTTACTCGAGATTTGAGATTGTTTGACTTACCGATGTAGATGATAGTCCCTTCTTTGTTTTTCATTAGATATACCCCTGGGCAAGAGGGGATATGAGCGTGGAGTTTTTTTGAAGGATTCTCTTTTTTTATCACAAGACTAGCTTATTTCGTTTGTCTGAATTCGCAATATCTATGTCGTTACGAAATTAGTCGGTGTTTCCCAGAGCTCAAAGTGAGCCAGAATTATATCTGAGTTTTCTTGTTTTAGTACATCAATTATTTCTCGTATCATGAGTCTTGATATGACTTCAGTCGTTGGATTCGATGAGAGTTTTTTAGGCTTTCTTTTTGTTTTTAATGCATCTGCAAAATCATCCTTTTCATAAAAAACTCATCGTCCATTCCAACTTTTTTTGAGTTTAGATTCTATTTTTTTTGTTATTCTTTGGTATTCTTCAGGGTTCAATTCTCTATTAAATCGTAATTTTGGTATCCAGGTGTGACTGTGTGGATTTTCGCATTTTCCGAGACCCACAATTCTGTGTCAAAAATCCAGTTCACATGCCCACATGCTTCTTTTTTTAAATTGTTTTGCTCGATCAACCTGCACTATTCACGCTTCATCTCTTGCTTCCCATAGTGTTCCAGATGGTGTTTTGAGCCTGAGCATCTTGAGTTGTGTTGGTTCATGAATGGCTCTTCTGAGGCTATCGAAAATAACTACAGGGAGTCATTCGATAGTTCCGCCTGAAGTTTCGATAATATTCATAGCCCTCCCTCGACACTCTCTTTTTACTCTTTTTTGTTTCTCGGAAATGATAAGTCCGTGATGGTATGCTTCTAACACTTTCCTTACATCTGTTTTATAATCTCGTAGATCTACAAACATCCCTTTTGGATGTTCTATGATTCCTTCAGAGATAACATCAACTCAAAAATTCCCACCTCAAAAATTTCAATCCTCATCAATATGCCCGATGCTGACATGATCGTGCATCCCTATTGCAATTTGTGATGTCAATTTCTCAAAGTGCCTATTCATTCATGTACTATAACTATTTTATAAAAATTGGCAAATAAAACCCCCACAAATGTGGGGGTTTATTGAAAACTTGTTTTCCGAACTATTCTGCGAGGAGACGACCTATAGCAGCATCAAAGTTTGCTTCTGGTTGGGCACCTGATACGACTTCATATTTACCAGTTTTAGTATTGATGAGGACATTTCCAGGAGTACCATTGACACCGAATTTGCTAGAACCTTCTGACTGACTTGCGTTGATCTTGTCCTTGAATTTTGCACTATCAGCACATGTTTTTACTTTTTTTGCATCAACACCAATAGTCTTGAGAACTCCATCAATAACATCTTGTGTTGGCGTTCCTTTTGCAAATACTCATTCTACAAAAGCATAGTACTTAGCAGATCCGCCGATTTCACCGACACACTCAGCTGACTCAGCTGCAGGAAGTGCTGTAGGATGGAAGGGGAGTGGATAGTGTTTGAATACGAACGCCATCTTATCTCCATATTTTGCTTCGAGATTTTTGATAGCACCAGAATCGTGGAGACGCTTACAGAAAGGACACTCAAGGTCTGAGTATTCGACCCAGAGAATTTGAGCATCTTTATTGCCCTTGAGGTACGTATCCTTGAGAACTGCTCCGATATCATCTTGAGTGAGGCTACCAGTTGCTTTTGGTTCTGTTGGTTGCTGATTATTACCCTGAGTTGGTTGCTCTCCATTCATGACTTTCTGATTTGATTCAAGAGAGTTTTTTACATTCTCAGCATATTTTGGACTGCTGATCATGTTTTGGTAGATTTTGTAGTTTGCACGTCCGCCTACTTCTTCTATCTTTGGAAGCTGTACCATAAAGTAGGTACCGAGGAGTGAAACGATTGTGCTCGCTGCTATGGCCGCGTAGACACTTTGATGACTGTGTTTGTCCATAGAAATTTTGGGTTATTAGGATATAAAGGACGGGCGTAAGTATAACTTCGGAGACCTGAAGCGCAAGACGAGAAAAATGCTCCTATCTTTACTTTCCGATAGCGCATTGTACCCTAGAGAGTCTTACCATAAAATATTTCTTTGACAGAGGATGACTTTTTTCTACAATGCCCTCACATTTTAAGTATGGAGGGATGGCAGAGCGGTTTAATGCAACAGTCTTGAAAACTGTCGTGGCGCAAGTCACCCTGAGTTCGAATCTCAGTCCCTCCGCCATTTGAAAATCGAAAATCCTGACGTTTGTCAGGATTTTTTTATTCTTGTTTGCAAATAGAGACAAATCTCAATAATTCTTGTATTACTTTTTGTTATTTTTTTATGTCCCAGTTATTAATAGGATTTATTGGACAAGGATTTATTGGGAAAAATATGGCTGATGATTTTGAGGCGAGAGGGTATGATATCTTCCGTTATTCGAAGCGTCTTGATACCCCTGACAATCGTCGGAGATTATCCGAGTGTGATATTGTATTTATCAGTGTTCCCACACCAACTACGCCTGAAGGTTTTAATTATGACATCCTCCGTGAAGTTGTCGGATTAGTTTGACCTGGTAAATCCGCAGTTATCAAGTCGACCATGATGCCGGGTACATGCGAAAAGATTCAAGCGCTCTATTCTGATCGTTTTGTTTTTCATTCTCCAGAATTTCTTGCTGAAAAAACGGCTGCCTATGATGTCGCCAATCCGACAAGAAATATCGTCGGTTATCCCGTAGATAGCGAGGACTTTAGGGCTCGAGCACAACAAATTATCGATATTCTTCCAGCGTCTCCTGTAAATATCGTCTGTACTTCTCGTGAGGCAGAATTTATCAAATATGGCAGTAATTCTTTTCTCACTCTCAAGGTGATTTATGCTAATATTCTCTATGATTTGGCTGAAAATGCTGGAAGTAGTTGGGATGTGATCAAAGAAGGTATAGGATCTGATCCGCGTATTGGTAAGAGTCATCTCGATGTCATCCATGCTTCATGAATCCTCGAACATCAGGGGAGAGGCGCAGGGGGGCACTGTTTTATAAAAGACTTTGCTGGTCTCGTCGAATATATCAAAAAAGTTGGTCTCGATCCGCTCGGTGCAGCATTACTCTGTGCAGCAGAAGAGAAAAATATCGATCTTTTGATAAAGAGCCAAAAAGATATCGATCTTTTGATGGGAGTCTATGGGGCTGAGAGAATTAAATAATTATTTTTTTTATGAAATCTTTTTTACAAAAACATCTTTTCTCAATTATTTCCGTAATAATTGTGTTTTCTTTGGTGGCTGTCATAGAATATTTAAGTGGACGTTCCCTCCTCGGTCCTGATGGTAGATTTGGTTTTTGGGATGGTGATATCTGGAGTAGTGAAAACTCTCAGAGAGTTGCTGATGCATATTCTTTTTCACACATCATTCACGGTATTCTGTTTTATGGATTTCTCTGGCTCGTCGCTCGTAGGCTTCCTCTGAAATATAGGTTTCTTTTTGCTCTCGGTATCGAGGGGGGATGGGAACTTCTCGAAAATTCCCCCATCATCATAAATAGATATCGCGAGGCAACTATTGCTCTCGGATATGTCTGAGATAGTATTCTGAACTCTGTTTCTGATGTGGGCATGATGGCTTTGGGTTTTCTCGTGGCTCGTATATCGAAAATTTGGGTAAGCATTGCTATAATTATTGTCTTTGAAATTGGCTGTCTTCTCTGGGTTCGTGATAATCTCACACTTAATATCATCATGCTCGTGCATCCTGTCGAATCCATCAAAGTATGGCAGTCTGAGTGACACACAAACTAAGTTGTTATTTTTACTTTTTTCGTATCGTCTCATTTATGAATTCTTCTCGCTGACTCAAAGCCGCTATTTTTACGACGATTGCTCTCGATCTTATCGGTCTCACTATTATTTTCCCACTCCTTCCCATATTTGAGACGCAATTTGCTGCCAGTCCAATATGGATAGGTATCATGGGTGGTATTTATGCTCTTTGTAGTTTTGTCGCATCACCCCTTCTCGGTCGACTCTCTGATCGTATCGGTCGCAAAAAAATACTGACCCTGAGTGTTTTTGGTTCTGCCCTTGGCTGGATTATTACGGCTTTTGCTCCAAACTTCTGGTGGGTTCTTGTCGGTCGTGTCATCGATGGAGTGACAGCGGGGAATATGACTATTGCTCAGGCGATACTTTCTGATATATCGAAGGATGAAAAAGAAAGGGCACAGTATTTTGGTATTTTTGGGATGATGTTTGGTCTTTCTATGATTGTGGGGCCTTTTCTCGGCGGTTTTCTCGTTCAATGGGGTTATGCTGTACCATTTTTTGTTACCGGTATTATTAGCTTCCTCAATGCTCTTTTTATCACGTTCTTTCTCCCAGAAACACATAAACCAAGTATTATTACAACTTTTGTAAAAAAGAGCTCGTTTCCAGTTTTTGGCGCACTCATACGGGGTCATATATCTCTCTATCTCTGGGTCGCACTTTTAGTTGGTCTCGGTGCTGGAGTCTACCGAAATTCGTACAGTCTGTATATGGATAGATTTTACCATCTCTCTATCCCTCAGATTAGTCATGTTCTCATGTGAGTGGGAGTTTTTATGGCTTTTTGTCAGGGTTTTCTTCTGGGCAAATTTTGGCTCAAGAAATTTTCTCCACGTCAGATACTTACGATTACCCTCATAGCTTCGATTATTCTCTTTACGATGACAGCGTTCTATGATCAGTTTGGAGGTCGTCATATACTTGTGTGGCTCGCTTGTGAGGTAACCATGGTCTTTTTTACTATTGCTATGTGGCCAGTGCTTCAATCTGAATGAGTCTCAAAAGCTTCGTCTGATACACGAGGGGAGGTGAGTGGTTATTTCTCTTCTGTTTTTAGTCTTACCGCTATCCTGGCACCAGTTCTCGGAGGTTATTTTATCAATCATATGATCTCACCTATGTGGATTGCTGGAGCATTTTCTGCAATAGCATTTATTGTCTTTTGGATCAAGAGAGAGGATTTTTAGAAGAAGTCAAAATTTGCTTTCTGATTTTTCACTGTACGATACAGATATGACTCAAAAGGTACTGGTCTGACTTTCTGGCGGTGTTGATTCTGCTGTTTCTGCCTATCTTCTCCGTGAACAGGGGTATGATGTGAGCGCTTGATTTATGATTAATTACCTCACCGATGATGACTCGTGTCCGACGAGGGTCGATATGGAAATAGCTCGAGAAGTTGCCGAGTATTTAGAGATTCCATTTTTCACATTTGATTTTATAGAAGAGTATGAAAAAAAAGTGCTTCAGTATATATTCGAATGATATAAAAAATGACTTACGCCGAATCCTGACGTCTTCTGTAATACATGGATAAAGTTTGATCTCTTTTTGAAAGAAGCACTCTCATACGGATACGATGCTGTTGCAACTGGACACTATGCTCAGATTCAGACAGTATGAGATGGAAGCCGAGAGCTTCTTCGAGGGGTCGACCCAGACAAAGATCAGAGTTATTTTCTCTCAGCTCTGACCCGAGAGCAACTCAAACAAGCTCTATTTCCCATAGGTCATCTAGAAAAATCTGTTGTTCGTGAAATAGCTCGGAAAGCTGGACTTCCAAATGCTGAGAGAAAAGATTCACAAGGACTATGCTTTGTTGGTAAAGTCGATTTTCCCAGTTTTCTCAAGTCTCATATTCCTGCCAAAAAAGGTCTCATCATGGATACTTCTGGAAAAATTCTTGGGGAACACGATGGGGCATTTCAGTTTACGATTGGTCAGAGAAAGGGGATAGGTGTCGGTGGTGGCCCAGCGAGATTTGTCGTCGAGAAAGATGTCGAGAAAAACATAATCATTGTCTGAGAAGAAGATGATCCACGACTTTTCCGTACAAATTGCTCACTTACAGAGATGAATTGGCTGGCAGATGAACGCCCGAAAGTATGTGATGCACAGATACGCTATCGTCAAAAGCCGCAAGCTTGTCGCTTGCAAGAAGGACAGAATGCAATCCGTGTTATATTTGAGGCTCCCCAGAGAGCTGTCACTCCTGGTCAAGTCTGTGCGCTCTATAATGGAGATAGGGTTTTGTGAAGCGGTATTATTGGAATTGAATAGTCTTTTTACTGGTGCGCTTTGATGCGACAAGTTTTTCTCCGAGAAGAGATATATTTGTATATGATATTTCCTATCTGTTTCAGGGGAAAATAATTTCCTATGCATCAAAACCACCCAAAGAATCGAGATCCTTTTATGCATTCAATAAAGCCAGCATATCCTAGATAGTAATTATTTTCTCTTTCTATGACCCATGATTTATGTGAATCTGAAAGTATTTGTATTTCTTTTGGCGCCTGAGAAAGTCCTATGTAGCTCGTATATCGGAGAGATCCGTATTTTTGAAGAATCGTTATCCATTTTCCACATACCCCACACTGATCGTCGTAATATATAATAGTAGTTGCCATATTTTTTTATACTCTTTCGTCATAGTAATGTAATTTTAGAGAGTATGCAATATTGTTTTCTTGTGTTTCTCTGGCCTCTCATTATCATTTACTCGATTTATTTTTTACTCTCTTAATTTATGTCATTTATTAAAGAATTTAAGGCTTTTGCAATGCGGGGTAATGTCGTCGATCTCGCCGTGTGAGTCGTTATCGGATGAGCATTTGGAAAGATTGTTACCTCACTTGTCGGAGATGTTATCATGCCAATAATCTCTGTCCTCACTGGTGGTATTAATTTTACGGATTATAAAATCATCATAAAAGATGCGATTGAAGAGCTCCCAGGTATTCAAAAGGGGATTCCTGCCGTATCTCTTAATTGGTGAAATTTTCTCCAATCAACAGTAGATTTTCTCATTGTGGCATTTTGTATCTTTCTCGTCGTAAAAGCCATGACAAAGCTCCAAAAACCAGCTTCTGATTCACCGAAAGGCCCTACCCAAGAAGAACTCCTCACGGAAATCCGAGACCTTCTCAAAAAGTAGAGACGCTCAAATGACTTGCATTTTAATAATTTATTTTATTATAATGCGATATGTGTCTTTCTAAAGGTATTACTCTCGAATCAGTTGATTTTGGCACTTCTCTTCCATGTGACCACCGACATGAGTTACTGTGGAATGAAGGAGGAGCTTCTGCTGTTCGGAAGGCAATTATGAATTGCCCCTGTAATCCAGAGGGGACAAACCCTTTCTGTATCCACTTCGCTTATAAAAATGAGGATAGATTTACTGTAACAGATTATTTACGCTCCATAGGATGTTCGGATGCACTTATTCATACATTTCAAACAACTCAGATTATTACTTCTATACTTGATACGACACGTCGTGTCGCAGTAAAATGAAATGTAAACCCAGGCGATAGCGGTGATTTACCACAGAGTCGATCGATATTAACAACTCTTGATGATCAAGTTTTGAGAATTAAACTCCCCACTCATAATAAGAAAAGAGTTCAAATATTGTTAGGTGAAACAAGAAAGAGAATCTGACTCTCTGTCCCTGCGGATGGAAAACTTTTTTTGAGTAAGTTTTGGGATCCTGTCCGTGCAGATAATATTTTGAAACAACTCTCCGTCCGAGAGAAAGTACTTCAGAAAATGGCAAAAATGAGAAAGGCTTAAATTACGAACTCTCCATTCTGGTAGATAATCTTCTCGCTTCCATCTTGTAGTGTGGCCGTAACAGTTCTGTTTGTCGTACTCATCATATCGGTGTGAACGACAGAGTCATTGTAGCCGAGACGTTCCCATTCTTCGAGTGTTGTATTTGCGACGTCGCCAGTATAAGCGTCTTTATAAGCCATACCGAGAGCGATGTGGGTGTTGCCAAATGGTCCACCGACATTTTCATCGTAGAGCGTTTCTCCCATAAATTTGGTAATACGAGAGAGTCGTCGATCGGTGAGTGAAAATTCTCCTGCTTTATCTGCATCTTTTTGCGCAATCATTTCTTTGAGGAGCTTCTCGTTTTCTGTTGCCGTCGCATTGACCACGAGGCCATCTTTGAATTCTAATCGGATTCATTTGATGATGTTACTCTGGTAGGAGAGCGGCATATTGTAGCGAATCCATCACTCAGTTCCACGCCAATCTGGACTCGTGAAGACTTCAAAGCTTGGAATATTTCGACCACTTCCACCGAGCCATTTCCTTTTCTCTCCTATCTTTACTTTGAGATCGACGTCTTCACCGACCACATGTACCCATTCTATCTGCATATCAGTGAGTTTTTTTGTGAGCGTATGAAGTGTTGCCTCTGTTTCCTGCCAGTGTTTAATCGGCTCGTCTGTATCGAGATAGCAGGCATTGATAATTTCTCCCCAGTATTCCTCGAGAGACATGCCAGCAAAAGATGCCATTGCTTCTGTCCCATAGAGGCCGAGAGTCCAAGTGAATTTTCCCTCATTTTCCTTTTTCTGCATTGCTTCACGGTATGGTTTGATAGTTTTGAAACGGTTCATTACTTTGTTTCCATCGATTCCAGCGAGTTCGTATTTCTCATGTTCCGCTATCATGTAGAGACGATGATCACAGTCTTCTACTGTCCCGAGCAGTCGCTTCATGGGACGATAGGCAATTTGCTCATCATTCGCATGTTGAAAAAAACTTCTCTGAAGTCCATCAGGGATAATATCCACTACAGGATGGCCACCAGACTTCAATACAGCGTCGTGGAGAGGCTGGAGCACGGGACGTGCACATTCTGGTACGCAGAGAAGGACGACTTCACCAGCCTTGATACCAGTCCCGCCACCGAGGGCGAAATTGACGAGGACATCAGCGTAGCGTTCGAGAATTTTTGTAGAGGGGGTGTACATACAATAAAGTGAAAAAAAGAATAAAGGTAGTATGGTAATTTTTGGATTTTTTAAATATCTATTTCTGTATTTTCAGAAATAATTGTCCTATCTTCCACACTTTCTGCTACTTCTGGAGAAACGTGCTCTTTGTCTGGAAGGGTATTGAAGAGAGAGTAAATAATTTCTGGTTTTTTCTTTGTTTCTGCGAGTTTTTGTTTGGTGATATTTTTACATTCGCGAATGGCTGATTTTGCATCGCATTCGTCGTAGAGCTTTATACAGATGAGGATATCAGAGAGTGGTTTAGAGAGGAAAAGTGTCTCATTTCTCAGAGTATAGGCAGGTAATTCTCCCACGTTATAAATTTCTTTTTTGTAATCTGGGTATTCTGTCCTGATTTCTTCTCCATCAAAACCATAGGCGCTGTCTGTGTATATTTTTCTTGTCTGAGACCGAAGTCGGGTGATTTTTTCTCGTTTATATCGTGTTATTTCTTTCCATGTTTTCTCATTCCAAAAATGACATTCAATGGTTATCTCTTTCACCATAAAAGTAAACATGAATTCTTGAAATATATCAGATGCAAAGCCATCGCGCACTTTCTGAGTGTTGTATTTTTGGAAAAATTTACATGCCCCAATTTTCTCGATGTTTTCATCATCAGTGATTATCTGAAGTATTATAGGGGACTCGTCGTCTATGCTAAAATCTTGCCCATAAGCCATCGTACCAGTAAGGAGAATTGCTTTACTGTATTTGATGAGCTCTGGTAATATATCTTCGATTATTTTGATTCGTTTGGTTGTCTCTCTTTTTGCGACATTTGGTTTTGGGAGTGTATTTGTATTCATAATTTTTTAGCTTTCGATAATTCACTCTATTCTCTTATCAGGAATGAGCCACATGAGCGCCACAATCACATGAAATGTTATGGCTATTGCGGGATAAAACGCTCCCCCTATGAGAGCGAGAACATAGAAAAATGGTGAGAGTTTGCCTTTTATATCATTTTTGACTGCTTTTGCTAGGAGTGAATCTGATCACTGAGAAGCGATGATTCTTCCCTGAGTGATAAAATAGGCTATAGCTGCGAGCAGGAGTACTGATCCATAGAGTAGTACTGGAATTTTTGCAAAATGATTTTCTGTCATATATGCTGTTGTAAACGGTATGAGCGAAAGCCAGAAAAGAAGATGTGTATTTGCCCACATGATAGTTCCATTCACATGCTTCACTGTATGAAACATGTGATGATGATTGTGCCAATAAATAGCGACATACACGAAACTGAGCACATATCCCAGAAATACTGGGACAAGCTCTCTGAGAGCGTGTATATCGACTGTATGAGGTACGCGAAGCTCGAGTACCATGATGGTAATGATAATAGCGATAACGCCATCGCTAAATGCTTCAAGACGATTTTTATTCATAGGATGAAATTATCCCTATATTAGAGATTATTGCGCGCATGTAAACTCTTCTTCCTCTCTCTTCTCTTTGACTTCGAGAATTCTTTTTCTAGTATTCGTGTATGAAAAAAACAAATACAAAAAAGAGCACTTCAACAAAGAAGTCTCCAGTCGCTGCAAAAGCAGTAACTCCTGTTGTCACTGAGACGACAAAGAAAAAAGCGGCAGTCAAAAAATCTGCTCCTAAAAAAACATCTCCAGCAAAAACAACAGCGAAGAAAACAGTGGCTCCTAAAGTTGTAGAAGCAAAAAAGCCTGTTCAGAAAAAAGTAACTCCAGTGAAAAAAGTAACTCCAGTGAAGAAGGCTGCCCCTACTGCTCCAAAGGTGGAAGAAAAAACAACTTCTCATGTGGCCGAGAAATCGCACAAAGAAGAAGCACATGAAGGTGTCAAAATGCTGGGGATATTCCACTTTGTTGCAAACGTTATCTCAGGAGGCACTTTTGGTATTATTGTTGTTCTTGCTTATTTTCTTTGGAAAAAATCAGAGCTTTCACAACTTGAAAAGGAAACATGCTTTGAAATCCTCAATTTCAATATCAGCTTCCTTCTCTACACTCTTGTCCTGGCTATTTCTGTTGTCGGTATAGTTCTTATTCCTTTTTTAGCTTTGGCGTATCTCGTCCTCTTGGTTCTTGGATTTATGAGCCATCTTAATGGAAAAAATTACAAATATTCCCTTGTAATACGCTTCCTCCCATAGTTTCTCGCAGAAAAAAGTTGTCTTTTTTCAAAAAACGATAGTATTCACAGCGTGCCAATGTAGCTCAGCGGTAGAGCACAGGACTCATAACCCTGTGGTCGGCGGTTCGACTCCACCCATTGGCACCATGTAATCTTCATTATCTCCATCTATCACGATGGAGATTTTTTTAGATCCAATTTCTCTTTTTAAAAAAGAGGTAGACTCCGCCGGTCATTAAAATCATGATACATATGATGCCAAAGAGGGGAGTTATCTCGCCATTGCTAGCATTTTCAGTGAACCAACCAAAGTGTATATTCATACCAAAAAATGCGGCTATCATGCTAGGGCCTAGGAGCAGAGCATTAAACAGTGTAAGACGTTTGATGGTTTCGTTTGTACTTCGTGCTATAAGTGTTTCATTTGTTTCACGGAGGAGCTTTGTGATATCATGGAAATCATCGAGATTACTCATGAGTTTCTTTATTTTTCTGAGTATATCGTCTATGCTATGTTTTTCGTCTGTACTTATTTTTGTATCATCTCTATATTCGCTCAGTACTTCATAGATAGGCAGGAGAGTTGATTTGAAATTGATAATATTTTTTTTGAGATTCTGTATCTCAGAGATCTGATCGTTATTTGGTATGTTTTGAAATATGGATTGTTCCATTGTCTCTATACGGAGCTGTAATCGAGCCAGAATCGTAAACATATCCTCTACTGCATTTGCGGTAAAGGTATAAAAAAGACCAATACCTGTTGTTTCACTGGATAATCATCTATTATTTCTCTCAAAACTATCAAATTCTCCCCACATATCTTCGTCTACGAATAAGACATATTTTGAACCGATAAAAGCGTGAGTTTGTTTCCAGGCTATATTTTCATCTGATCCATATTCGGGCACGAGGAGCGCAAAGTAGGTATATTCAGGCTTTTTCTCATACCGAGATATCTTTATAGGGGAGATGATATCAACGATAGATTGATTGGCATTTTTAAATCTTTTCTGTACATAAGGTCAGAAATTTTCATCAATTCCACGATATATGTCATATTTTACAGTGTTTTGTGTTGTACGAGGAGGCATGTCCATATCCTATATTATCTTCTTCTCGGAATCGAGAGAATCCTCGGTAAAACCTGGTTTATCTCTTGACATGATGACCTATTTCATACAATGCTCAGGTATGTCGCGGGGTAGAGCAGTGGTAGCTCGTCAGGCTCATAATCTGAAGGTCGGTGGTTCGATCCCACCCCCCGCCACCAAAGAACATCGAAAAAATCTCCAATAATTGGAGATTTTTTTATTTGTTTATCATTAAGGTAAGAGATTTCTGAAAAAATAGAGATTTTTTATAATTTCTTAAAATAATCGAGTATCCATGTTCCACCTCCTGGTGATTGCCAAGAGCCTCAGGTAGGCCAGCTGTGCGGATCGCCATTGTAGCCTGTGTAGCCTTCGCACCAAGTCACACTGTTGCCTGCTGAACAGGAATTGTATTTGATACAGTTCAGTGGGCCGATTTGTACGTTTTCAGTTGATTCACTACATTCATCGACCTTGAGTCGTGTATCTCTCGCGCTCACTCCTGAGGCATAGGAAGAGAGGGTATCGTTTACATTTTGGAAAAAGAGTGAGGGGGTTGGACCAGAACAAGTGCTTCCAAATGGACCCGAACCGACGACTGCGAGACCACTGACAAATTCTCCACGCAAACAAGCTATTCTCTGAGCCATCCATCCACCGAGCGAGTGCCCGACGATGTAGACATGATTACGATTGATGCAATAGTTGTTTGAAACTTGCTGGAGGATGGCATCGATAAAGGTCATATTTTCCTTTTCGCTCCACGAAAATCAGCTGCCACTTTTTGCAGGGAGTCCAGCTGGATAGGCCACGATGCTGTCAGATTGCTTTCCGAGACCCATGTATGCTTGGACTTGATCTTTACTATTCGTCCGACCATGGGTAGCAATAGTGAGATTATATTCTTGATTGTTCGAGTACCCGTTCGGTATAAAGAGATTGTATTTGCGCTCTGTTCCTTCTATCGTGAGGGTATTTTCTCCAGACATAAGAGATGGAGACGCCTGACATCCTGTGCTTTTGTAGGAGATGGGGGTTTTAGACTTGCTGTATTCTTCTAGATGTATGATGAGTTCTGCAGCTTTCCCACGGGATATTTTTGTACTCAGAGTATAGCCGTGGGTTGGTATGATATGGTTTTCATCGGCGAATTTTTGGAGAGCTTCATACCATTTTTCCCCTGTCGTTGGTATGCCGAGTTGGAATGCTTTATTGCCAAAAGCGAGTGCTTCGAGCGTTGTGACTGAGTCGTTTGGTTTAAATTTTCCATCACTAAAGCCATTTGCTACGCCGAGCATATTAGCAGTACAGATATATCGATGATACCACATACTTTTTTCTACATCAGGGAAGCATTGTTCTGGTGCGTCTGGAATTGTTGTGTTATTGGCTCGGAGAAGCATCGTCAATATCTCTGCTCGTGTGATATTTGTCTCTGGTCCGTATCTCCCATCTCCATAGCCCTGCGAGAGCCCCTGACTCTGGAGGCTGAGAATAGAATCCCTGTACCATGAGTATTGTATATCGCTAAAGTCTGCAAAAACAGAAGAAATAGATGTGCATACCCACACAATGAAGAGGCTTTGTAAGATTTTCATATTTCTATGGTAAACACTTTCTAGAACCTCGCAAGGATGTTTTGTGAGGATTTGATGAGGAAGACTAGACTTTTTATCCACTACTTTTTCGTTTTCTTTTTGGTGAATATTTTTGATGATGCTAAAGAGGGTTTCTTTTTTTGTTTTATAGAGCTCTCTATTTCTTCGACACGTTCGAGGAGCTCATCTTGTTCTTTTTCCTCTTCTTCCATCGTGTCGACGAGTTGCGATATTTTTTTTTCGCTACGAAGCGCACGGATAAAACCACTTGTCAGTATACCTGTCGGAAGTGCTACGAGGCCTATACCAATCATAGCGAGTACTATAGCGAGTATCCGACCAGCAAATGTAATAGGATAGACATCTCCATATCATATAGTTGTGAGTGTCACGACAGCCCACCATATTCCATCAAATATATTTTTCACATGAGGATTGACACCGTGCTCAAGAGCATAAAAAAGGACACCAGAGATAAGGAGACACTGCATCGATATGATAAAGATGATCATCATCTCATACCAGATTTCTCGCCCCATATCTTTTAGCAGCTTGATGACTCGAGAAGAGCGATAAAAGTGAAACATATTGAGCATCGTCGTGAATCTGAGTACTCTCAGGATAACCATATCTGCATCATGAAGATTGTGCGTCCATATCATCACAAAGAGAGGGGCTATAACTATGATGTCGATGAGGGTGAGTGGGTGTATCAAAAAAAGTAGTGCAGCTTTCACAGGTTTATCGCCTTCATATGATTGAGTTTCGTGCCAGAGGCGATAGAGAAATTCTGCGAAAAATGCAGCTAAAATAGCTACATGCATAGATAGGAACATGTTTCGTAGTTCTGGCGTCATGATGCTATCGATCGATTCTATGATAGTCAGAGATATGCTCGTGATTACCAAAAAAATCATCACGAGATTGATCGTAAATTGAAATCGTTCTTCTGGCTTGATACGAGAGAAAAACATAGAGTTTTTAATGAGAGAATTGTACTTCTTTTTTTAAAATACACATTTATTTACTCTGGAAAAATACAGAATTGTTTCCTAGTGGATGATGTCACCACTATTTCGTATAAACGAAATAGTTTGCATGAATGACTACTTGAGATTTTTCACTCACTTTGTACTTTTTAAATTCCTTTTTTGATATACGAGCGAGTCACTTTCCGAGAACTTTTCCATCTGTATCACATACCTCAAGGAGGTCACCTACCTCAAACTTACCCGATGCTTCCAGAATACCGATTTCGAGTATCGAGATGCGTTTTTTCTGTCGGAGTAGATCACTCAGACAGGCATTGACGATGATTTTTCCTTTTGGGAGAGCTCCTGCCTGTATCCATGATTCCATTTGTGTTTTTTTTCGAGACACGGGATTTTTGTGAAACGATGTTCCTACTTTCCCTTCCTCGACTATAGCTCGTATGATATGGGGTTTTTTACCTTCTCAGAGAACGACATCGATACCAGAATATGTAGCTGTTTGAGCACTGATAAGCTTGCTATACATACCTCCTCGTCCAAAACTTGATTTCTTTTTAGAGACATATCCAAAAATTTTATCATCTATCTTTTCGACATTGTGAATTATTTCTCAGCCCTCATCAGGATGGTGAGTGTGGAGTCATTTGATATTTGAGAGGAGTATGAGCTTGCTTGCTCCGAGCATGATGGCGACAAATGCAGCGAGCTGATCATTGTCTGAGAAAATAATTTCATCATTTGCGACGACGTCATTTTCATTGATGATAGGGATGATACCGAGCTGGCACTGTTTCTGAAGCACTGATTGTATCGATGCATAGGTGTCTCTATTTGAAAAATCAAACCTCGTGAGAAGAGCCTGAGAAACAGTTATGTTGTACTGGGAAAATATTTCTTGATAGACTTTCATGAGAAATGGCTGGCCTATGCTTGCCGTAATCTGGTTCGTGAGGACCGATTGATCATGGTGTTTGAGGAGATTTTTCCCCAGAGCACAAGCCCCAGAGCTGACGACGACGCAGCAGTATCATTTTTGTCTGAGAAAATTGATATCTTCAGCGACTTGCTGTATGACTCCAGAGTCAAACTGTCATTTTTCGTCCATAAGGACTTGAGATCCGATTTTGATAACAAGTATATTTTTCATAGTATTATTTTCTGAGAGAATAATCAGAGTGGGCGTAGTATTTGTATGTCGTCAGTGCTCTGCAACCCATAGGTCCGCGAGCGTGAATTTTCTGGGTCGAGATACCTACTTCTGCACCAAAACCGAAACATCCACCGTCTGAAAAACGAGTAGAGGTGTTGTGATAGACGACGGCAGAATCTATTTGATTCTGGAATTTTTGTGCTGTTTTTTGATTATCTGTGATGATGCATTCTGTGTGATGTGAAGAGTATTTCTCGATATGAGTTATTGCTTCTTCAAGGGATGAAACGACCTTGATCGCACATATCAGAGAGAGCCACTCCGTTGAAAATTCTTCCTCTAACATACTTATTGCTGAAGAGACTATTATCTCTTTTTCACCTGGAAGCATCTTTATTTCCACTCCATTTTCCTGAAGACTGGACGTGATCATCTGTATGAGTTTTTGGGGTGTATTTTGGTGAATAATGAGTGTATCGAGAGCGTTACAGACAGAAGGACGAGATACTTTTGCATTGATGATGATATCGCGGACTTTCTCGAAATTTTCTTCTTCCACTTCTTGGTCGATGTAGATGTGGACGACCCCAGCACCAGTTTCTATAGTTGGTACAAGTGCATTTTTTCGAACAAAATCGATGAGCGATTTGCCTCATCGTGGTATGATGACATCGATTGATTCTGTCGCTGTCAGGAGATGCGTGATATCTTCACGATTTTCAGAGTATCCAAAGAGACAGTCTCGTGCAAATCATGCTTTTTCAAATACATTTTGAATCAAGTTTCGCAGATACGCGTTTGTCTCAGATGCTTGAGAGCCGCCTTTGAGCACACAGACATTCCCTGATTTGATACAGAGTATGGCGAGATCGACAGTGACATTTGGACGAGCTTCATAAATACATGCTACGACACCGAGTGGCACTGGTTTTGAGATGAGATGAATAGGAGCTTCTGTCGCAAATTTCTGGATGTATGCATCACTGAGTGGATCAGTTATCAGAGTGAGCTCTTTGCACGCTTCAGCCATACCATCGATTCTCTTCTCTGAGAGAGCGACTCGATCGTAGAGGGGATCATTTTTGTCCATTTTTCGGAGATCATGCTGATTTATTTCTAAAATCTCATTTTTATGCTCAAGAAGACTCTCAGCGATGCTGAGAATAAGAGCATTTCTCGCTTCGTGAGAGGTCTGAGAAAAGTCACGTGCGATACCACGAAGATGTGTGAGTTCGGTATTTGTCATATTTATGCGGACTCAGAGAGTGTATTTCAGTGTTTATAAGCTTCCCTAAGTCAGGCATCTATAATATCCTTTAATCCTTTTTCTGCAAATGTATCCAGAGCTTTTTGAGTGATACCTCATTTGGATGCTACAGTACTGATTGATTCGGTTAAAGTTTTCTCTTGTTCTGTCGCATAGAGAGCAGAACCGAGAAAGAGATTTTTTATGGTTGTTTTTGCGGATGCTGTATCTCCACCATGCTCTTTCCAGAGCTCTTCGAGCGCCTGCGCAAAGGCAAAGAAATAGGCAGGACCACAGCCACTAATTGTGGCTAAATCGTTTAATTCATTGTCTGTTTTGCAATGCACGATATTGCCTTTTGTGTTCAGAGTATCCAGAAACCAGTTGAGAGTCTCTGATTCTCCATTTTTGTGCACAAGTGTTGTGCCACGATCATATTGGAGAAGGATATTTGGCATGATACGGCAGACCGTCGCAGACGTCTTGAATTTATCGCTTTTTACGCCAGCAAGAGGGGAGATAATGAGGGTATTTTTATCGTAGACTGTGAGGTCGATATCAGTGAGTTGTTGCGGTTTGATTCAGAGAAACACGAGAGAAGGATTCTCTATTTTTCCTACTTGTATACCATATTCATCTGAGAGTTTTTGTGATCCTTCCGAGCTTCCTGTTACCACGAAAATATTTGTTTTTTCTACACCTGATGCGAGGAAGAGTTCGAGAAAGATCTTTCCGAGCTTCCCACATCAGATAAATTGGATAGTCATAATTACTTTTTAATGTTCTAAATTTAAAAAAGAGAGTGTAGCCATACTACACTCTCTCGGGTTTTTATCAAGAGCTGAATTAGGCTGTGAGTGCTACCAATCCTTCGGGCAGTCCTCTGACAGGTTCATCATTTACAGTCCCTGATAACAGCGCTCCATCTCTTGTTGAGATCCATGCATGTCTATCATCATTTTCTCCTCCAAGCACATTTCAGTAGACCAAAACGTAAGTATTTCCACTTGCGTCTTGAGCTGCTTGAAGCGCATCTCTAACTGGTGATCCTGTTATGGTGCTCGCGCTGCTATCAAAAATATAGAGACCAGTATCTTTATGTCCACGAATTTGGATTGGTCCAAATGATCTGTGTACAGGCCATAATTGGTCTATAGTTTCATTTGGCTTTGTCTCGGTTACATATGCAGTAGTCAGAAGTCCCGGTAGAGCATCTCCAACACGATTACTGATTGTGAGTAGTGATAAGTTTGCTAGGGTATGAACTGGTTGAACTGGTGCATTTTTCCCTAGGGGGATAACACGAGTTTCTGCGTCCAAAGGACAAGACATATAATTAATATTATAAAAAATAGGATATAGTTATCCTATATCCTATTTAAGATTTGTCAAATTGACCTATGCAGGTAGTACAATCTCGTCCTCGTAACTATTACCGTCTGAGAGAGTTCCAGCAATTTTAAATCTTTTATCTCCCATGTCTGTTATGACAGGGACACTTTTGAAACGTCGTCCGTACAGTCTGTGAGGCATATTAGTTGGTTGTATATATACTTCACCCCCTAATACATGCGCTCTTGCTGAAAAGCCATTTCCTAGATTTATTGCAGGAGTCAAAAGACGGTCAACACAACCTTCAGAGGATAGGTTTTTAGGAAGACTTGCTGTCATAATCTCATAAACATTACCTGTCCCATCATAATGAGGCAATCCTCATTTGATAATTGCTGCAACGGCCTCGTTTGTATCGATGAGCGTTTGAGGTACTTCTTGTTCTCAAAAATTTCGAGCAAGTGAAATTACGACACCAGTTGCTGCTGCTGGATCAGATAAGTTCTCAAAAAGTCTCTCAAATTTATCTCCATCTGATTCCTTAAAAGCGTGTGTAGCCATAAAATAAAGGATTAAGAATTAACTACGAGCATATAATATAATATAAATATTATATGTCAAATTTCTAGAAAGCTCGTGCAAATATAGCCCGAACATGTCATTTTTGCACCTCTGGCATCAGCTTATCGGTAAATTGTCCATCAAAGGGAAGACAGCGAAGCGTTGCTTTGTATGCTGATTTGATATGTTCTTCGAATTTTTCATCACCATTCCAGGCGTAGAGCGCAAATTTTCCAGATTCGACTGCTTTTGCTATGTCAGCTTCTGTCTCACAGACAATAGTATTATTCTGGAGGCGAGTACGACTTTTTTCAAAGAGCATTTTCTGTCCTTCTTCTAGCTCTGATGTCACACTATCTGCGATATCGGCAAGAGCCACTGATTTCTTTTCACCCGATATACGATTTCCGAGGACGACCATTTTTTCTGCGATATCACGAGCACCATATTCTATACGGAGAGGATAGCCTGAGAGTTCAAAGTCACCAATCTTCTCACCCAGACGTGCATCACGATTGTCGATGAGGATTTTCTCTCCTTTTGTATTGATACGTGCACGGAAATATTGCCCCTGGACTGGTATCTCTGTATTTTTACCGAGAAGCAGTGTTGCTATTTCGTCTGTGTATTTTTTTACATCTTCTGGCTGGTCGCCGTAGAGGGGGAGGAGTACTGCTTTGTATTCAGACATCTTCGGAGGTATGATGAGACCTCGCTCATCACTGTGGCTCGATATGAGTGCGCCTATAAGTCTGGTACTTGCGCCCCATGAAGTATAGTATGGGTAGCTCTTCTGGTCATTTTCATCCTGGTAGGAGACCTCGAAGTCTCGCATGAAATTCTGTGATAGGAGGTGAGATGTACATGATTGGAGTGCCCAACCGTTACTCATCATCGATTCATATGTATAGGTATGTATCGCTCCTGGGAATCGTTCACTTGGTGATTTTTCTCCTTCGATACCATCGATAGCGAGATATTCTTTTATGATGGTGATATAGACGTTATTCAGGATATTCATGAGAAATTCATGAGCATCAGTTTCTGTCGCATGGAGAGTATGTCCTTCTTGCCAGTGAAATTCACTGGTACGGAGAAAAGGACGAGGTCGTTTTTCCCATCGGATGATATTCGCCCACTGATTGTAGAGCATAGGGAGATCCTTGTAGCTCTGGAGTTGTTTTTTGAAAAAATCACAAAAAAGTGTTTCTGAGGTCGGACGAAGTGCATAGTGTTCTGGGAGTTCTTTTCCGCCGACGTGAGTCACTGTCGCAAATTCTGGCGCAAATCACTCAATATGCTCTTTTTCTTTTTCAAAAAACGAGACAGGTATCAGCATCGGGAGCATGATATCTCTGACACCGAGAGCCACTATTTTTTCACTCATCTTGGCTCGTATGGTATTCCAGAGTGTGACTGATTTTGGGAGAAATGTGATACATCCAGTCACTGGCGCATACTCAAACATTTTTCCATGGTGTGCTACATCGAGGTACCACTGAGAATAATCTGTAGTTGGCGCAGCAAGAGAGATTTTCTTAGACATATTCTGGATTATATAAGAAGTATTTATAAAGGCAAGAACTT
Source organism: uncultured Candidatus Peribacteria bacterium (assembly GCA_965231115.1). GTDB lineage: Bacteria > Patescibacteriota > Gracilibacteria > BD1-5 > JAGOOR01 > JAGOOR01. The sequence goes on along the minus strand of OZ246415.1, from coordinate 882,174 downwards.
ATCTTTCACTCCCTTGACTTCTTTTTGTACCTTTTTATATATCTCTTTTTAGCGCTTGCATTCTCGTGGTCGCCTGCTATACTTATGTCATGTCTCCTTCATTTATTACTCTTATGAAACGCATTTTCCTTACACTCGGGCTTCTCTTATTTGCAGGTGGTTCATATTATATCGGCCAAAATTATACTCTCGTTCAACTCTCACCAGAGCAAATAGCTCAGATGAATACATCAGGCATTCAGTCTTCTGCTCTTGGTTCTGATGGCCAGACTAATGAATGATCACTCGTCTTCCATTTCGGATCTTTTGCTCTCGTCCGACGCTAGAAAGTACTTCTTTTATCTGAATTGTTGATGTAGGATGACTTTTTGTCCTATCGATGGTTTTTTTGACTGCCTTAACTGGCTCCTCCATTTTTCGTATAGGTCGAGAGAGGAATTCTCGTACTTCATTTTCCCACCTCTTGAGCGCTAGTATACCGTTTTGGTGTGCAGATCTCTGATCCATGCACTTGATGACTTTTGGTTCAAGTATTTCGAACTTATTTGGTTCGTAAAAATATTCGCCATAGTTATTGTGATCGATTATTTGACATCCAGTAGCAGATCTACTCTGGCTCGTACCTGCCATGATCCTATTTTCTGTGTAATGTACAGTTATTTTTTTCCGTGCATCAGAAACAATTGCATCTATGCTCTGTCGGAGATAATATGGTATTTTTTCGAAACGCATAAATAATATTAATGCACGGATTTTATAAAAAATCAATAAAATGCAAGAAGAAACTCCCAGATTGTTCTAGTTGCCAAAAATAATCTTTTTCATACTCTATCGTTCATATCCTTATCTTCTCTCCCTATGTACCATATTATCTGACACAAAAATCCTGATACTGATGCTATCCTCTCAGCTCTTGTTGCCAAAGAATATTATTTGGCTATGTGACAAGAGGCTGAAGCATTTCGTCTCGGAGAGCTCAATCGTGAGACGGAGTATGTCCTGAAGAGAATCGGTGCGGAAGCTCCCAAGCTCATCTCATCTCTTCCAGATGGGGCTGAGGTTGTTCTCGTCGATCATAATGTCCCTACACAAGCAATAGATGGCCTCGAAAAACTCCGCCTTCGTGGCATCATCGATCATCATGTCGTCGAAAGTCTCTCTACAAAAGAAGTTGTTCAACTCCGATTTGACCCTGTGTGCTCGACCTGTTCTATTCTGTTTCTCATGTTTGCAGAGCAAGATATAGAAATCCCTGATCCTATCGCAAAAATGATACTCTGTGGTATCCTTTCAGATTCTCTTGCTTTCAGATCTCCGACGACGACAGACGAAGACCGTGAAATCGCTGAATATCTCGCAGAAGATCTCGGAATCACTGATATTCAAGCCTTTGCAAAAGATATGTTTGATGCAAAATCTGATCTCGGCGATATGCCTGTTCGACAGGTTGTACAACTCGATTACAAAGTCTTTAGTGCAGGTGAACAGAAATTTGGATACGGTGTGATGGAAACCACAAATCCAGCCTATGCTATGGGACGAAAAGACGAAATCCTCACTGATATGAAAAAACTGAAAGAGGAGACGGGTCTCGCTGCGATTTTCTTTTCTGTCGTCGATATCATCGCTGAAAATAATAGTACTTTTGTTCTCGGAGACACGGAAGCAGATATTATCAAAGGTGCTTTTGGTGTTGAGGCGAAAAATTCTCTTGCTGCGCTCGGGAAACGTCTGAGCCGTAAGAAAGAACTCGAGCCACAAGTGAGGGCATATATGGAGAAGAACTAAGCTCCTTGCATCTTTTCTAAAGTATTTATACTCATGACGCACTCAATAACAGAGTGCGTCTTATTTTTCATACTACAATATGAAGCCACTTGAACCGCAGTTTGAACTGCTGACATTTTATCATTTCGTCGATATCCCAGAGAGTGAAGTCGAGTCTGTCTGTGCGGAACATCTCCAATTTTGTTCTGACATAGGGCTCAAAGGCCGTATTTATATAGGTACAGAGGGAATTAGCTCGACTGTTTCTGGTAATCTCGGACAGTGCAAGGCATATCGCATGTATCTTGAGTCAACTCAATACTTTAAAAACATTGCTGATATAGAGCCAAAAGCAACACTGGTCTCTGGTCATCAATTTCCAAAGCTCACCGTCAAAGTCCGAAATGAAATCGTCGTCCTCGGCGAAAAAGTGACCCAGGAAGAAGTAAAAAAATACAAAAAAGAATTCACTCCAGAAGAATTCAAAAAAATCATCGATGAAGGCAAGACTGATGACTACATCATTCTCGATATGCGTAATGACTATGAGTACCGTCTCGGTCATTTCAAGGGTGCCATTCCTGCTGGTACGGTGAATTTCCGTGAAGTCCCACAACTTCTCGAACGTTATCGGTCAAAAGCAAATGGTAAGAAAATTATCTGGTATTGTACTGGTGGTATTCGTTGTGAAAAAGCTGCCGTTCTCGCCAATAAATCTGGCCTCGAAGATATCTATGCTATTGAGGGGGGAGTGGTTAAGTATGTGAACACCTATAACGATGGGAACTGGCTCGGAAATCTCTACACGTTTGATGATCGTGTCAGTACATTTGTGGGAGATGAAAAAACTCATACGACTATTGGTACCTGTCTCCATTCGGGGAAGCTCACTGATCATTGTGATAACTGTCGTTATACAGAGTGTAATGCCCGTATGCTCGTTGATTTAGGGGAGCACAAGAAACGCATGGGATTTTGTTCGAATGATTGTTTTGAAAAAGCTATTAGTACACTTCTTGTCAAAGATGTTGATTGGGATAATTTAAAAATAAATTGAAAGATTTTGACCTATAAAGAACTTCGTTCTTTGGTTAAAAATCAAAAAATGTCATTTTCAGATGCGTCTCAAATAGTCTCGACTCATCTCAAGAAAAAACTTTGAGCCACTATTTTCCCTCACAAAGAGAGTCAGAAAGAAGGCGTTATTCAGATGGATTAAAATGTCCTTTAGAGGCGTGCGATGTATTCTTCTATTGTATCTGACCATACACCACTCGCATCGATAATTTTTGCTTTTCTGAGGTATTCTCACGCCTTCACCTTATCTCCTGCATTGTATGCTAGGATTCATGCTTGGACGAGTCCGACGAGATGGTTGGGGTTTTTTGAGAGGACTCCATCGATGATTATTTTTGCTCCATGCACATTATTTGTAGATCGTAGATACCATGCATTGAGAGCGAGAAGGTCGAGCGAGTTTGGGAATTTTACGAGTCACTGTTTGAGCCATTCACCAGCACTACGTATCTCATCATTTGCGAGAGCGAGATAGACGGCATTGCTCATATCAGCTTGTGTGATATCTGGTTCGAGGACGAGATAACCGAGAACTTGAAACATATTTTTCGTGAGACCGAGGACATAATAGTTGTAAGCGAGTTTTCTCTCTACGACAGTTTTTGGTTTGTATCAGCCTAGAACGGCATTATTGAAAAATATATTTGATGTTTCGTAGTCTCATTTTTCGAAGTGTATCAATCCGAGAAGAAAATCAGCCTCGGGGTCTTTTGGTTCGAGTTTTTTATATTTACTGAGAGCTGCTTGAGATCGATCGTAGCGACCTATCATATAGGAAGAAAAGCCAACTATCTTGAGTATAGGACGGTAGTCTGGTTTTCGTCGGAGGAGGTTTTCACCGACTTTTATAACGGTCGTATAGTCACCATTTTTATACCAAGCACCGATAAGGAGAGCTTCTTTATAATTTGAATCTTTATTGCCAAGTGCTTCATAGCTTTTGAGCGCATTTTTGAGATCACGAATGGGGGCGTAATCGTACTTGTAACTCCTTATGGCACTTTCACATGAGATGAATTCTCTCTCACATGTCGCGGATACCTCAAAAGCAGCCTGAATGTAGTCGGGGAGTGTCATGTTTGAAAGCGCGAGAGAGAAATCTTCATCCCCTGTATATCGAAGTGCCCACATAAATTCTTGTTTTTCACCAAGTGTGAGAACTTCTAGATTTTTTTTGTAGAGATCAGCACTTCTTTGAAATTTCTTACTTTTGAATGCTATATGTGCGAGCTTTCTCTCTGTATCGGTTGTCGCATTGAGTCGGAGAGCTCTTTCATAGAGCTGAAACGCTTCACTGTATTCATTATTCGCTCCGAGAAAGTCGGCTTTTTTTATCAGCATTTCGACACGTTCTGGCCTTGCTGTTTCTGGTACGGCATTATCCTGATTGATATCTTTTTGGATTTTTTCTTCTCCGATTTGTGGCTGTTTTGCATCAGTAATAGTACTGACTGGTTCTGTTATTTCTGCTGGTACTTCTGGAGCGGGGAGTTGAGGTGGCTCTATCTCTACTGTATTTTCTTTATAAAAAAAATACCCATAATATCACATTCAGCCCAAAAGTATAAGGATAAATATTTTATTAAATGTGATAAATCTGCGTCGCATTGTATGGTGAGTATAAAAAGAAAACGTCGTATTCTATACTATGTTTTTGCTTCATCAGTACAAGTTAATTTGCCTTGCTCTTGCTCTGATAGCACTATTAATGATGTCCGTGTCACCCGTGCCCATGATTGTCGTGTCCATGTCATGAGTGTCATCCCCCATGATGAGCGTGTGCATCGTGCCCATGTCATCCACCACCGTGCTCGCCATTACTTTGTGCGAGCTTAGCAGCGCCTGAGAAGATACCGTGAACGACAAATAGCAGTATGGTTATGAGTCAAACAGGAAATGTAGTATCAAGTGAAATATTTAGAATAGAGATTCATACGTAACTCACTATTGCTGTTCTGGTCGGGCCAAAGACAAAGAGGAGAATGATGAGTTTCAAGAGGTACCCTAGTATGTTTCAGATTAATCGCCCAAACATCGCGAAAATAACAGCAAATTTTTCTCCCAAGTCATGTCCGTGAGCTTCGTGATGTCCGTGAGCTTCGTGATGTCCGTGAGCTTCGTGATGTCCGTGAGCTTCGTGA
>OZ246415.1:870836-877089 GCA_965231115.1 uncultured Candidatus Peribacteria bacterium | reverse complement strand
TGTCCGTGAGCTTCATCCTTACTTATTTTTATTGGTGGATGATTTTTTTTCTTTTTTTCGAGTATTTTTTTTGGTACTTGATCGACATTTTTGAGCATCACTCGACCGAGAGGATTTATACCATCGATAGTTGTCCACTTATTTGCTACTTTATCGAGCTGCGAAGAGGAGTCCTTGAGTGAATTTTTGAGTTCTAGAGTACGTTCTGAAAAATTCTCTTCTTGAAGGACAGAGGTGACGTGATGAGACGGAACTATACGACGATCAGCATTCATATTTGAGAATGTCGATTTTCGTTATATTTTTTCTAAGTCAATATTTTTTTAATCTCCTAGTAATCCGAGCTTTTCAGCAATAGCACCAAAGTATGTATTGAGTGTATTGGCCATATTTCCCATATTGAGTTTGAGATTATTTTCATAAAACTTTGACCATTCTTCGCCAATAAAATTAGTATCCATTCGGTCATCTTTTGCGTAGACGATAGTTTTTTTGTTTGCAGAGAAAGGCGTTTTTGTACCATCTTCAGATTTCCAATGTATGTCTTTTTTCTCGTAAACTTCTTTTTTCAGAAATTCCATCGAATAGAGAGCAAGGCCAGCCATAGCGAGTCCACCATGGAAATCATAACTTCCAGGAAGTACTGTATTTGTACTTTCAGATTTTATTTTCCAGCTGTTATCTCCTTGTCTCTCGAGTGTGAGTTTGTCATCAGGGAACCCCTCACGACTTATCGTTAATTTCTTACTAGATTCGACTTGCGCATCGAGTTGTTGCCATTTTGTACTGACCCTCAGTTTCTGAATTTGAATCTTATAATATTGAGCGAGTCCTGCATCTCCGATTTTGTCATACGGTATAGTTTCTGGATGATAATCTGTTGGAGCTTTCCATGTTTCCACAGCTGACAAGTCTTCTTTTGTAAGCTCATATATTTTACCGTTTGAATCTTTTATTTTTGCATAATTAGGTTCTCCAGCGGCATATCCATAATTCTCTTCAGAATCATCTTCACGGATAATAGTGATGTTACATCGGGCCACCTTCTCATAGTATTTCATACGGTATTCTGCTTTCTGTTCTTCACCGAGCTGATCATAGTTTACGAGTGGTTCCTCTGTGGTTACTATGTCACGGATGGATTGTTCTCACTTCGTATCCATCGTGACTGATTTGATAGGTTTTTTTGCTTGCATATCGCTTGCATTTTTCATGTTACTCGCTTTTGACCACATCTGATATATACCAATACCATCCCATGCAGTCCATGCTAATAGGCCGACATCTGCCACCCATCATGGACCTGGTTCAAATAATCCTCCAACGAATAATGCTCATCTCTCTCCCAACATGAGTGCAAGTTTTTCACCTACAGCTGTAAGCATTTTTCAGATGAACTTTAATCCTACTTTTTCTACTATCATAAGTCCGAATTTTTCAATACCAGCACCAAATCATTTCATTATCATCTTGTCGATCATTTTATAAAAACTCTTACCAAGAGTTTTCTCGAGGAGTTTTTTGTTCGCCATGAAAAATTCAAACATTCCGAGAGTTTTTCCTGCTTGGTTCCATACTGCTCTACTAAATTCTCCAGTACCCATAAAGCTCTCCACTTTATCCGCTACCATATGATGTATATCAAAATAAGCATCACCGAGAATTGCTGCTCAGAGACCGCTGAGTACACCGATGGCTTCTTTGATAAGAGGATTTGTAAATGCTCGTCCGAGTGTTTGTTTTCCCGCAAACCGTCCTGCTAAGAAGAGGGCAGTGCCTGTGACTTGTTGTGCTACTGCTTCTTTCTTATCCTCTGCTGTAATCATACTGTAAGCCATGGTCGCAAATATGATGGTTCACATTCCAGGATTAAGTTCTTCGAGCTTGTCGAGGGTTTTTTTCCAAGATCATGTACTGTTGAGCTTCGCTATAACATTTGCTGCCTTATCTTTTGCGGATCATGCTATTTCTTTTATTTTTTCGAATACTTTTTGGATTTTTGAATCCGCTCTATTTATATGTGTTTCAACTTCTGTAATAAGTTTATCTATATCTTTCCAACTACGTCACGAAGACATGCCAGCTTCTCATAAATGCCCACTTTTTTCCAAAAATTCGATAATCTTATTTGCCTCTTTTGGATAACCCATGTCTGCAAATATTTTTGCAGCTCTCAATCTAGAGCTTATGAATCTCAAGCGTGTAGCCTCCGTAAGACCTCGTGGTAACCCCATAATCCCATCAGACATCATAAGGGCTCTATCGGTAAATATCTCTCCTATTTTACCTTTTGTAAATTTTTCCCATATATATTTTCCAAATTTAAATCACTTATATGTTCATGTGATTGGGTAGGCTGCAGTATCTGCTAAAAGTTTTACAACATTTACGCTTCTTCAGAATATTCTCCCAACTACAGCTTTACTCAAACCAATAACAAAAACTGGCACGAATCATTCTGCGTAGTGAACGAGGCCTTCATTGATCATGAGCTCTTTGTTCTTTCCTGAAAGAATCCCGATGCTTAACCTGCAGAGTTCGATTGGTCAGAGTAGGTATTTATTTCCTAGGTAATCGACAAAATAGAGTGAAGATCCAAATCAGAGAAGTCCTCCAGTTTTATCTCATAAAAGTTCTTGGAGTAGCGATGCTCATCGCTCAGGATCTTTATGGAAACATTTTCTAAAATCGCTGATAATTCGTTGACCGTTTTCTACGAATTTTCCTGCAACTACTCTTCATCTTTCTAATCATCATGTGATGTAGGGGTCATACAGGAATTCTTGTGCTGCACGAAGTTGCTGAAATTTTGGTAGTGTCGGATTGATACAGATATTTTTTGGCAATTGTGCCTTACTCGCATCTCCTGATGTATTTATCCACTGGACATATTCTCCGTCTTTTTGATCCCCATCGATGAATATCGTTATGTTTGTTCATTTTGCTGCATCAGAGAGTGAGGTAATCTCTTCCATGGTTATAAGGTTTCACTTTGATGATTTTGTAATGACTTCTTTTAGGACTCATGACTTGAGATCTGTTCCGAGAAGTTTCTCAAATGCCTTTTGGTTTTTTGTTTCCATGGCGAGAACTTGCATCTCGTTTTGGAATGCCTCGAGTCCTATACGATTTGTACCTGATATTTTTTCATTATCTTCTATTTCAAGAGCCTTTCGTGCTGCATCGTCTAATTTTTCTGGAAGTTTGTTCCATGTTTCTTCTATTTCGAGAGCTAAATACTTACCATTATCTCTCAATGCTTCTCAGACTGACCGTGCCTGATTCCCTTTCATAAAGCCTTCTCCGAATTCTTCAAAATGTTCTGGTAATTCATCCAGGTTTGTCATATCGTCAAACATTTCTGCTATATCATCTTCTTGCATATCCTGCTTCACTTGAATATGTTTTATAGCTTCCCAAGAATTTACCCCGAGTACGAGTCCGACTCACCAGAGAAATGGGTGATTTTTTGCCGACTTTGCGCCTCACCATATAAGTTTCAGAAATGCTTTCGCTAAATCTAATCCTCATTTAATTACCACGTTCATTACTTCTCATACTGGTTTAATGTTATATGCAACCAACAAGGCTCACCAACATCCCTGAGGGTTCCTTTTGTACAATCATTCCATTTTGAGGATAAATATATCAATATTATTTTTTACATTTTTCACGAGTTTACTATCTTTGAGGTCTACGTAACCTTCTTGTTTTTCACGCTTCTCAAAATGATTTTTGAGTGCCTGACCATCAGCTATATCGAGAGCTCCTGTGAGGATTTCGAGGAGCTTGTCTCCACCTTCTTTAGCTCCGATTTTTGCTTTGTCGAGCGCTTTTGTCCACCATGATTTTTTTCCTTCTGCATCCTGGGGCATCTCTCCAAGTTCTTTGAGTGTCTCTGGATGTTCTTCGAAATGAGCAAAAAGCGTACTCGCCGCTAAAAGAGTAATGCCTCCAAAACCGAAGAGTTTGAGCATTCTACGCTTTTTGAAAAATTTGAGTACTTCTCCTCCACTTTGCCCAGTTAATTTTTCTTTGATGCTTTTTGGGAGGGGGAGTATCGCGAGAAGTCCCGTTGCGAGACCGCCGAGTACAGCTGCTGGTGCTAGTTTTTCCAGTGTTGATGGTTTTTCCTTATCATCCGGCTTACCAGCCATTTTATCGAGCGCTTTTTTAGCTCATTCTACTCCTTGTTTTGCTTTTTCTTCGACGAGGGCAGCGAGTCATTTTTTTGCCCAATCAAAACCTATTTTTGCCCAGATGCTGTACCATGCAAACTCTATTCCAAAGGTAAATGCGTGCCACACAGCTTTTACTTTATCGACTGGTGTCATATTTTCTGTGAGTGCTTTCTTTTTATCTTCGATGAGTTTTTTTCATTTCTCTTCGAGTGATACTGCTTTTTCTTTGAGTTCTTCTCATTTTGCCTTGATGCCATCCATGAGACCCTTTTTTTCTTTTTTAGCATCTCCGACGATTTCTTTTCTCTTCTCGAGAAAGTCATGCACCTCTTCTGGTGGGAAATTTTCTTGGTTGATAAATTTTTCTAACTCTACACCCGTGAGCCATACTTCTTCATTTTCTTTTACTGTTTCCTGAACTGCTTTTTCGAGCTTCTCAGCTGCAGTATTGTACTCTTTTTCACGACTAGAATCAGCTTGTTTTTTCCTCTCAAGCTCATTTTTTATCGCATCTATAAGCTCTTTTGGCTTGTATGCCTTTTTTTCTTCTGATGGGATAGGTTTTTCTGGGCTGGGTGTAGCAACCATAGGGGAGTATTAGTGTATACTCTTTCAGACTACCATATCCTTTTGTGAATTGCAAAAATAGTGCTATTTTTCCCACTCTCGTCCTCTTTTTTTCATCTCATCGTCAGTAATTCCAAACCATTGATTTGGTGCTCCAGGATTTTTTTCATTATCATCCCATGTCGGATCATAGTGTTTACCGTCGATTTTTATCCAGGCATGACGCATTTCGTTTTTTTGATCATCTGTCCATCCCGTTGCGGCTTTTGATTTTAGCATATTTTTGCTCGGAGCAAGTCCATAGACATTTTCTACATTTTTTATACCAGCAAATGAGAGCAATATGAGGAGATTTTCGGCATATCACTCACAGACTCATGAATGATTGTTAAAAGTATCTGGACCAGATCCATCTTCTGGATTTGGAGGAACTTCTGTGGGTTTTGCAGGGAGTTCACCTTTATAAAATTTATCTAAATCTTCATAGTATTTACCGACTGGTGGCGAGTACGTGGTATTTTCTTTTACGTAGGTATAGATTTTATCTATTATTTCCCCCTTATTCGTACTTGTTTTTACTATATTTTCAGCGACTTGCCTCATTCGCTTCATCACATCCGAGTAGTCCCGTGCGTCGATATTGTCATCCATGAATCCATGAGCTATTTCTGTGCCATTTGGTACGTCTCTGAATGTGTTCTCATCTCATAGTATGCTTATTTGAGAGGGTTTTACGATGAACCTGTCTTCGAGTATTCATTTTTCATTTTTCATCTTTACTATCAGCAAGTCTTTAGGCGCTATGAGCTTTCCTGATGTTTGAATTCCTTTTTCAAAAAGCTGTATATCGCTGACTGGCCAATAATAATCTCTGATGCTTTTTCATGGATAAAAAAGTATTTTTCCTTCTTTTTTGGGCCAATTTTTGATATCTGTTGTGTCAAAATGATCAATGCTCGAAAGAGGTACTTCTTTTTCTTCTTGGACGTCAGTGATGACACTTAATTGACCATTTATTCTTATGAGTTTTGTATTTTTATTATCGAGTAGCTTCCAGGTTTCTTGTTTATTTATTTGATTGATGTTATATTGATTATAACCAAAAATTCTTCTCTTTAAGCCATCACTCCCCAAATAGATGCCATCTTTTACTTCTACTATATTTCAGGCTTTTTTAACTACATCATCAGGAGTGTATACCTGACATTTTTCTGAGAGGACGTAGACCCGACCTTCACCATTATCAAATAAATTCTTTTCTTGTTTGTCTTTTTCGAACTCACTTCATCCGAGTTTTGTATCAGCTGTATAGGAATAATAAGAACCCAAAGAGGGCTTATAGAGATTTCCACCTCTTCGCACGAGACCATCTGCTGGGAGAAGTGGTAATCCGAGTGGTCCATTTGTAAGTATCGTGTCTTTCTTCTCTTCAGGCTTAGGCTCCTCTCTCTTCTTCTCTTCAGGCTTAGGCTCCTCTCTCTTCTTCTCTTCAGGCTTAGGCTCCT
>OZ246415.1:832257-870736 GCA_965231115.1 uncultured Candidatus Peribacteria bacterium | reverse complement strand
CTCTCTTCTTCTCTTCTCTTATTGATGGCAATTCACCCACGAGATATTTCGATGAAACCCATCATTTTCGTACTTTTTCCCCTTCACGAAATGTGACCTCGAGCCAGAGATGATTTTTTTCGGCAGAAGGGGAGTCCTGTCATATTCTGTATCGTCCTGTGGCTGTCACAGTTTCGCCAGGAGTGAGTGTATACTTATATATATATGCTCCATTTTTCTCGACTCGGACTCTGAGATTTCATTTTCATGCGATATCTTTTGTCTTTACAGTGAATTTTTGTTTTTGAAACAAATCTTCCGAGAGACTATTGAGTCGTTCTTTTGTTTGTTCAGCCAGAGAGTCAACTATTTCTCTCGAGCTCTCAGTATTTATAGGTGGTAAATATTTTTCTGACATGCTCCTACTTTACCCTAATTTTTTTCATATTGCAATTATTTGCATTCCTATAAAAAGTGGTGTAAAGTGTGAGTGTATAAAACTCTTATGTCCTTTGACGCGCCGCATGTAAATCGAGAAACACACGAAGCAGTTCATGATACTGTCGCAGATATATTGCGCTCTACAGATGCAGAAAAAAAGAAAATCATACTCGAACTCAAAAATCAGCCTGCAGTCGTAGAGACAAAAGATAAATCAGAATATGGTGTTCGTGTACGTGATGAAAAATGAAATATCATAACAAAGCTCAAGGAAGGCGCAGTGATAAATATCGTAGATGCGAAATATAATAAGACTCAGGATAAGAGCTGATTTGATAAAAATACTGATCATCTCTGGTTTCATATCGTCGCAGATGCGGATGCCACAGAGTCAGGCGAGCCTATAGATGGATGGGTGTCGTCTGAGTATATAAAAGTTGCCCTTCCAAAAACTACCGCTGAAGGTGGTGCAGGAGTGGAAAAAAAGAAGAATCCAAAAGAAAAAGAAAAAGAGACAGATAGTGCTGAAGATGAGCTCGATGCTGCTATGAATGCTCTCATAGATGGAGATGCACGGTTTACTGGTGTCGAATATGATGATGATAAAAATGTATTTAAGTATCAGGGTAGGATATTAAAACGTGAAGATGTCATAAAGGAATGAACTCCTGAAAAACAAAAAGCTTTTTTGCTCGAATGGAAGCTCGATATAGATGGCGAAATCATCGCAGAGGACAAAAAACTCGGAGTTACGTATGATAAAGATAAGAATGAATTTCATTATCGCTCTGAGAAGCTTAATCGAGGCGACGGAAAAACTCTTGCTGAAATACAAGAATGGATCAAAGAAGCAGAACTTCGTCGTGTCGTCGGAGGTGTTGGTGGTACGAGCCTTCGTAAACCGTATAAAGAATGGAAATGATCACCTGCTGTCGGTACAGTTGAAAAAATTGCAGCTGCGTTGCAACTAGAATGGTTGAAAAAATATAGAGTTGAAACTGAAACTGCTAAAGCATTGAATCCGGCACCAACCGTAGAACAGGTTAAGGAGGTATTTCAGCGTACAGAATCCAATCATGACTATCCTCCAGGGACTCTTCTCCCGACTCGCCCTGATATGCACGGTAAAGATCCAAATATATTTTTGGAATGAACGGATGATGTGATAGCTGATGGTAATGAGTATTTTTCTGAATTGAAAAAATTCAAAGTAGCCATCATGTCAGGTCGTAAAATTGTTGAAAAAGCAGGAGATGTCGCAGATGTCACTCGATGGAAATATGATACAAAGCCTCTGCAGAATATACTTAATCGACTAAAAATAGAGTCTGGAAAGGCAGAAACAATAAAAGACGATATGCGATGGAGTTGGAATACTGATGATATCACTCATTCTCTCTGGCAAGATGGACTCAGCCCAGAGATTGCAAAAGTCCAAAAACTCATCGATAATGTCGCAAGAGAAGGGGAGAGGGATCAAGACAATAAGAGTCCAAAAGCTTCTTGTGAACAGGTGCGAGCTATGTTTCAGAAAAATAAAGATAAGCCAGATACTGAGTTACTTTCAGATCAAAATAGATGAAATACACCAGACTATATCGTCAATGGTTTGCCAGTGACAGATATATGGAAACGTATGAAGTTTACAATTCCACAGAGTTTTCAAAATCGTTTTTTTGAGCTCGTACAGCTGGATGAATCTGGTGCAGAAATCTCATTTACTGACAGAGAAGCATTGCCATACATTGATTATTCATCTGATGATATGCCTACACAGAAGATGAGGCTTACCTCTGTGCAAAAGGCTAGTTTACAAATTTTACTAGGTCAAAAGGGTATTAGTTTTCAAAAGTTACAGGAATGAGTGGATGCTATCCCTACCCTATCTAAACAAAAAAATAATGTTCTTATTTCTATGCTTAAACAATATATTACTAAATAATTAATTTTTATTTATGGCTCACGCAATACCACACTGACCCGCACATACAGCTCCTCATGCTCCTGAGGCAGCTCCTGTCGCACAGACTGTCCAGGATGAAAGACATGTCGTCAAAAAAATGATTGACGGAATTCTTGGCAAAGATCGACCTGATATGCCTCTGATTGATTCGGTGACATGCTATCTTGTCGGACTTACTCCCGAACAATTTGTCGATTTGCCTGCTGATGATAAGGCTTCTTGGAGATCAAAAGCTGCGATGATCGCTATACCGACTTTACTCGGAGCCTATGTCGGATGATCTATTGGTTCTGGAGCTATGGAGGTCCTCGCTGGAGGTGCTGCAGGTGGTTTGACATATAGGGCCATCGAATCTTCTTCAGTGAAGGCTCTCGTGAATGCAAACAATGGTGGAAGGTCTAAGATAGTCAAAAATCGACTTCTCTTAATCGCTTTCTCTGCTTTTATAGGTCTCTCTACTCTTGCTCCAAAATTCAGTAAAAATGTGGATCAAAATCTCACAGACGATGCTCGATCAAATCCAGGCTCTTCTCTTTCTCTTTCTGAGAGAAATCTCGCAAATAATAGAACACTTCTTGCCCGATTGACTGCTGATGATGCAAATGTTTCCCGTATGTCTTTTACCGAAGAGGAAGCTCACTTTAAGGATAAAGCAAGAGCGCAAGCTAAGGAAAAAGAGCTCGAGGCACAAGTGCAGAAGGAGATAGAATCCATCACAAAAGATGCGAGCTGGCTTCAGAGATTTGTACAATTCTGGAAACCAAATGGTGGTGGTGCATGGAAGGATCCTCTCGATACCCTCTTCAAAGGTCTCGGTATCGGCGTAGTTGATTCTCTCGCATTTGTGATGCTGCTCCTATTTTGAAACAAGGAGAGAGAAAAAGAGAAATATGATCGTTACAATAAACGTGTTGACAAGGCTGCTCTCGCGAGCGATAAACCTTATGATGAAGCTCGGCTCAAACTGATTATCGATCAGCTCAATCGCAATCTGGAGCATGAGATAGATAAAATGCGTGTAGATCTCAAGCGTGCTGGAAGTGAATGAGCTGACTATGAGAGAGTTGTGCGTGACTCTGAGCTTCAGAAGCTCTTCGATGAAAATATCAAGGATTGGGTACCTGTACGTCAGTCTGTCATAACGACACTCCAGGATCTCCGAAATGGTATAGATGAGCATGATACTATTGCTCTCGAATTCGTCGATGGGCTCATTGCTCACATCAATACTCTCGAACAACTCCGACAACAAGCTGCCGTTGCGAGCGCTCAAAAATGACACAAAATCGGTGAAATCGCTGATGATACTCGTGTTCATGGTGCTGAAGCGGATGCGCAGGTCGAGAGAGACGTGGCGACTGGATCTATCAATATTCGTAGTCAGGCTGGTTTAGCTAAAGTAGCAGCCGATCTCCAGAGAGATGGTACACTCGAAGAAATTACCCGAAAATCAAGCGTCTTGGCTGGCATGTTTAATCAGAAAACCGAAGCTGGAAGGTTGGATTTTCAATCACATGTAGCTCAGACACGTCGCACTGCAGAATTTAATAAATTTTGTCAGGATACTTTTGTACAACTCTTCGCTGATTATGTCGATAGTCAATTCAGATTGAGACAAAAACAGCGTTCAATTTTTGGGAAGATGTGGGGAATAGGAAGAAAAATTGTTTGGGCAGAAAAAACTCCTGGCGCTGTTGAAATGAAGGCTCGATTTAATGATATTCTTGAGCGAGCTCGCCAGGCACAAGATACTGGCGCTATAAAAACTGAGACCGAAATTCGTGAATTTATAACTTATGAAACTTCTAAAATAGAAAGAGAAATAGCTGGATATACTGTTTAAAAAAAAATTTCGTATGCCTCCTCGCTCACATGGGCATTTGCATGATGAACAATGACACCGTCATCTCGAGCATTTGACGCCAGAGCGGCGAGCTTTTCTGGAGAAGCAACATGCTCTCCGTCAGAGAGTTCAGTGGTCACTTCAGCCATATCCGAGCATGCCTGCAACTCAGGACGCAATAGTTGAGCCTGAAATGGCTCCATCGCTACAAACCAGTCGTGATTATCTCCCAGAAGAACTCCTATCTGATCTCAAGGCTATCGGGAACTATCGTGATATGAGTGATTTAAGACTCTGGAAAGAGGGCGATCAGATGATTTTTTATTATGGGAAATGAGACCATTTGGTGAGATTACATCTTCCTGAGAACCCACATGATCGTGCAAAAATATTACAAAAATATGTCCTCCTCAGAGAGGTAAATCTGGCATGACAGATATCTCTGAAGCTCTATCCAAAATCTCATATAAAACATGCGTATCTCGGCAATGAAACGAGTTTTCGAAATATAAAGAATGTCCCAGAGGTATCTGCATGTATGGCGACAGATATACGTCATCATCAAGATGAAGAGAAGCCACGTTTTACTCATGTGCAGATAGAATTTTTACAAAAAAAAGCGCGAGAACTTACGTGAGAAACTCCAGAAAAAACAATCGAAAATATATACCAGTATATCATCCATAATTTCACTTACGAACCTGAGATGGCATCATATTTTTCAGGTCAGCTGTGATATATGCCTGATATAGCACCAGGCAATTATGGCGGACTCGTGACACAACATAAAGAAGAAGGTGTGTGTCAGGGTATAGCACGTAGTTTTCTGTATTTACTCTCCTTTGCTGGTATAGAAAATGTGCATGTTGTTTCCGGCCTTGTACCTCATGAACAACAGATATTTTGGAGGAGATTTTTCTGACGAGATACGTGGACAGTCGATAAGAAGTGGTTTCTCCCTTGGAAGCTCTGGAAATGAATACTGCCCACTATGAGGAGTTGGGGCTTTATGTGGAAGGACGTATGGACAGAAGAAGACAAGAAAAATATGGCTCACGCATGGAACAGGATAGGTCTGAGACATTATGATGCTACCTTTGATCTCTGAAAAGAAAAACCAGAATGGTTCGGTATCGATGAGTCAACTGTCCGCTATAAAGGGAGAGAATTCTAGAGAATATTTTTACGATGCCTGGATGACTTCTCTGAGCGTTTTTGGTCCATTTTTTGTGACATCGAGTCTTTGTTCGACGTATTTTTTCATGATTTCTTTTTCTTCATCCATCTTTTTCGGATCCGTTGAGAGGAGTTTTTTGATCTGACTATTTGGTATCTTTTTTACGAAATATCTGTCCAGATCACTCACAGTTAAGTTTCCCCAATCACCAGCTTTTCTTGCGATTATTTTGAGAGCGTAGATGCTTTTATCTTTGCCTTCAAGCGCATCTGGTATCCACCATTTTCACTGAGGAATAGCGTTTATCCAGCCATCTGCATTGTCGATAGATTGGATAGTTTCGGGGAGTTTTAGTTTTTTCTGTGCTGCGATATCGTCCGCAGGGTGGAGTTCTTTGTATCTCTCAAATGATTGTTTGAGGAGTTGGTTGAGGCGTTCTCTTTCTCCTGTTTCTGTCGGAAGTTTTTCGAGCATTATTTTTATCTCACCCATTGTTTTCGGATCTGTTGCGTAGTCCTTGTATGGAGATCCTGGTTCTGGATTGAGAGATGCGAGCATCGCTCCGACAGGGTATTTCATCAGATCGTCACCGATTTGAGGATTCATGATGATTTTGTCCCAGTCTTGTGGACCAGAGAGTCGAGCAGAAAGTCTGTTAAACCGAGCGCCTACTCATGCCAAATCTATGGATCCGATTCTCCCATCAATAGGTGTCGTACCTCGGTCGCGTAGGACTGGTGAGCCCTCGAGGAGCTGCCGTGATTTGTCTCCTGCGCCAGTTGCATCCCAGACTTGTTTTATGACAGGTCAGCCAAAAGCGAGACCACCAGCTAAGACAAAGCCTCCGAGAAGTCTCTCCCATACTTTGCTGTCTTTTCCGAAAATCATCTTCAATCCCATATACAAGAGACCTATTGCCGCAGCACCCATCACTGTTGGCCATATCAGTTTCGTAGGATTGTCTCCCATTTCTACTTGTTTTTGTTCAAGCGTTTTAAATGCCGGATTATTTTTTATTTCCATGATGCCTGCTTTTTGACGCTCCTGTATTTTTTCGAGGGCAAAATCATTCTTTCTATCATACCATGAGAGGAGGAAAGATTTCTCACCTGCATTGAGTCCTGATGCTTCTATTTCTGCATAGGTGAGAGGGGTATTTGGATCTTTATGGATTTTGCTTTCGAGTCCTGCTCTGTATGTTTTTAGGTCTCCTCATTTTTGACTATAAAATGCTGCAGAAGCTATGTATGTATCGATTTTTGGAATTATGACTGATTTGTCACGAGCTTGAGTATGAAAACTATCTCATTGCCATTCTCTCTTTGATAAGACGGACTGGAGTGATTGCATCTGATCAGTTCTGGCTGGCTTATGCGTATCATGTAAAATTGGCTGTCTACTCGCGTCTGTCGTGATATAAAATCATTGTCCCAAAATATGGTAAGTGAGAACGACACCATAGATTGCATCTATAAACTGAGGGGGCATTTTTTCTTTCTTTTCAGCTTTGCCATTTTTCATGACGACGATATCAGCTCGATGAATGACGGATTCTATTCGTGTCAGGTCATCACTCATTTCACGAGGATCTCACATTTTTTTATCGAGAATGATTTCTTCTTTCATGACCCTATCGATATCCTTTATATCTGCACCATTGAGCATTTTATACTGCCCATGACCAGGAAGCATGAGTGCGTTGAGATCTTCGTATGTCCATTTAGATTCTTTTAATGCCTCAGTCTTCCTCTCGGCATCTAGACGGGTCTTTTCTTGTTCTTGCTTGATACGAAGAGCTTCTGGCGAGAGAGGTTCAGCCATATGCTCAGCCGATCATTTACCGGTTTCTGGATGTTTTTTATGTTTTGTTTCTGAGGTCATAAATATATTTTAGTGTGCAGCGTGGTCTCAGCCATGGTTATCTTTACCATCTCATTTCCACCACTTGTACATCCGTACACTTCCTGCTACAGTACCAACAGTGAGAGTTGCTGGCCAAAATATCGACGAAGCAGCTGTCATACCTATGGCAGTCCATCCAGCGTATGATGCAAACATGGCTCCTCCAGTTATCGCTGCTCATCCTGCGACTCATCCTATGGCAGTTTTTGTTAATCATTTTGCACTATTTCTGATAAATTTTGGTATGAGATTTTTGGTACCAATGATAGTCTTCGCTATAAATCAGGCGAGTCCACCATGACCGAGTTTGTGAACCATGTTATCAAATGCACTATGTTCTGCTCCTTCGTGTGATTCACCGTGATCATCCTTGTGGCCTTTTTCATCATGTCACTTGTCATGCTTTTCCTTAGCATGATCATCTTTTTTTTCGCCCGGTTTTTCATCATGTCACTTGTCATGTTTTTCCTTAGCATGATCATCTTTTTTGTCGCCCGGTTTTTCTCAGTGGCTATCACCATGTCCTTCTGCTGCATGAGGTGTGCTGATACCAAATGCTGAATTGTATCCTAGCTCAGCATGATGATTTATGTGGTGGAGCTTTTCGTGAATTTTTTTGATGAGCTCTTCTTTTGAATCAGCGTAGACGAGGTTATCAGACGGTGTTCATGCGAGAGGAGCAGGGGAGAAGTGACCATGATCATCTGGTACTTGAGCGTACCATCGAGTGTGTCTCACCCAATCATCTTTTTCTTTTTTCTTCATCTTCCCGATGAGGAAATCTGTCGAACCGTGTCATTTTATCCTGTATGGTTGTGGTACTTTTTTCTTTTCAAATTCTTCTGTGATATGTCCGAGATCATACCCAGATATGATTTCTTGTTTTTCAGGTTTTATGTTTTTTCTGATTTTTACTTTGTGAGTGTATGTATCAGTTCCATTTGTTATCCTCATCTCAATATTTTTCTCGTATTCATCATCAGCAAAGGGTGGGATAATTTGACCAAATTTTCCATCTTTATCGACTTTTGGTTTTCCCACAGGTGTTGTACCATCCATGATTTCTACTGTATGATTTGGATCAACGAGTTTTCCGCTCAGCTTGTATGGCTCAGAGGTTATATCAATTGTATTTGGGACATCTTCTGGTGGTGATGGAGGAGTGACATCCGGTTTTTTCTTGACCTGTATATTTTTTTCAGAAGAAGTTTTTGCGGCAGTGTGAGGAGCGTCAACACTATACTCTACTCGTATACGGTTTGTACCATGTCTTGTTGGTTTGAAATTTTGAATATCAATAGTAAATGTTCCATTCGTATCGACATCTTCCTCATGTTTTCCTCCAGGTAAATCTGGATGTACTATAGTTACCTTTGTTCCTTCTCGAGCATTTTCGAGAGTAATAGGGTAGCTATCGATATTTTTTTCTTCTGTTAGTTCGGTATTTGGGAGAGTAAATCTCGGCTTCTCAAGTTTTTCTATCTTTTCAGGAAGTGTTGGTGATTCTGCGTTGACAGTAATGCTTGTGTCGTGTTCTTTACCAGATGCTGTATCTGAGACTTTTAATATAAAATTATGAGGTCCTCGAAATTCTATACCTAATTCTGCTCTTTTAATAACCTGATTGAATTCACCAGTTGTAGCATTTGTTTTTATGGTAACGCCGGGTAGCGGAGTCCCAGCTTCATCACAGAGGCTTACTGTGTGTTTAGGATTTTTTAATTTGCCTCGCAAGACAATGCTATCGCCTTTCATGACCATATTTTCTTGTATTCCAAGAGGTTTTTCTGGTTCGGTGTCTTCTGGTGTGAGCTTGATGATAATGCTCTGAGGGTCGCCTTCGATGCCATCCTTTGTTCTCGTAATTGTGATTTTTGGCTCTTTTTTGAGATCATTCGTACGAAGCCCAGGAAGGCTTATATTCATGAGGCCACCTCCTGTACCTCCTGAGAATGCTTTTCTTGCTGTTCTACCGGTATCAGCATTGAAATATTCAACATACATTTTTTCTCCTGGCAGAGCATCCGTGACTTCTATATCCGGATCGACAGAATTTTGTTCTAGTTCGAGAGGAGTTGGATTAAATGTTGGCTTTTTATCGAGGATATTTTTGAGCACTGCATCTAATCTGTCATTTAGACCATTTTTTTCTGAGTCATCGTTGAGAACGTCTACCTTTCTTCTTGCTTTCTCATAATCACTTATTGCATTCGAAGCTTCTGCTTGTGCAACAGATTTTTCTGCATCTACATTTGTTTCTAAATCTGTTAATTCTCCTTGCAATACTCCTGCTCGAGCCCTATCTGCCATGGCAGCTACTTTTGCTTTCGCATCAGTGATATCTGCTGCACTCTTCGATGCTTTTGCTTTCACCACAGCATCTTCTGCTTCTTTATTACTCTTCTCAATTACAATCGCATCTTTCAAATCTTGCATTTCTTTCTGAAGTTCTGCTTGTCTCGTTGTATCTGTCATAGCAGCTACCTTGGCATCTGCGTCACTGATGTCTGTTGCGCTCTTTGATGTTTTTGCTTTTGTAACAGCAGTTTCAGCATCTTTTGTGAGCTTTTCATTTGCAATCGTATCCTCTAAATCTGTTAATTCTCCTTGCAATACTCCTGCTCGAGCCCTATCTGCCATGGCAGCTACTTTTGCTTTCGCATCAGTGATATCTGCTGCACTCTTCGATGCTTTTGCTTTCACCACAGCATCTTCTGCTTCTTTATTACTCTTCTCAATTACAATCGCATCTTTCAAATCTTGCATTTCTTTCTGAAGTTCTGCTTGTCTCGTTGTATCTGTCATAGCAGCTACCTTGGCATCTGCGTCACTGATGTCTGTTGCGCTCTTTGATGTTTTTGCTTTTGTAACAGCAGTTTCAGCATCTTTTGTGAGTTGAGCATCGTTATTTCCCGAAAGACTCAGAGATGTGATATCTCCTCTGGATAACCATGCCGTGTATGATTTTTGGAGTCTATCTCTTCCTGTATTCGGGAGGAATAGGTAGTCGCTTTCGATATTCCGTGACTTGTCCAATAAATCCTGCTTCCAATTTTCGAAATCTCCTTTGAAAGTTTTTGGGATATCATTCTTGTCTCCTGATGCTGCTACTTTTTTGATCAATTCAAATGCTGCCTTGTTTCTCGAAAGCTGTCATCCGAGTCTCGATACACAACCGAGATACGCACGGATCTCGACGAGCATCTCGAGTGCATTTCTTACATCGATGCTTTTTTTAGTGTTAACATAATCTACACCCTGTAACTGAAGTTGTTGTTTTACCCACCCTTCAGCAAATGTGTCTTCTGCTATTACCGCTCGGATAGATTGTTGTTGTTCCTCTGCGAGCTTGCCTTTGTCGGGGAGCTTGAGAGTTCAAAAAAGGTCACTTTTTACCTTATCAATAACTGATTTTACTGTTGCATTAGTGCTATTTGCATGGGCCCATTCTTGTCCAGATTGAGCTTCGGCTATGTTTTTGAGAGGAGTTTTACTCATACAAACAGGCTACCATAGTCTTTTTTATAATGCAAAAATCCCCTCTCGTGATGAGAGGGGATAGATATTGACAATTAATATAATATGTTAACTAGTTATTATTTGCTGGTTTCCAATATTTTTTCGCATTTTCTGTACCATATTTTCAATCTTTACCAACTTTAGTTGCACCTTGGAGAAATTCAAATACTTTTTTTACAGTATCAAGTTTGCTGCCATCTTCCGCGACACCATGTGATATGAATTCTGGTATTTTGCCATCGTCTATAAGTGTGGTATTCCACCAGAGCGTTCAATCTATTTGAATTTCATTATCTCAATCCATATAGAGAGGTTCGTCCCTTTGTTCATGCCAGTTAACCCAGTTACGCATATTGGCCATTTTTACTGCATCAGTTATGTTCGGGAATATGATATTTCCTATCATAAATTTTCCGCCATCGAGAGGGAAAATATTCTCTGTTGATATTTTTCCATCACTCGATTCTCTCTGGATAGATATTTGACCTGTTTTGGCATCTATACTTCCATAAATATCTTTTGCGTCCTTTGACTGTTCCATTGTACGCTTGAGTATTGCATCAAGGTCTACCTGTGTTATCTTTTTTGTTTCTTTCCCAGACATTTTATCTTTTTCGGAAGGGGATATGTCTTTTCCTGCCACAAAGTTATACATATCTTGCCAGTTCCAATTTGGGAGGAAATCTGGTATTTTTTCCATAAGTTTTGCATAGCAGGTTCCTCCTCTTCCAATTATTTGTAGGGCGTTATTTTTTAATTCATCTTTTTGCCAATCAGAATCGTTGGCCATTTTTAATCGTTGGCTATTGAGTCATATCTGTAATTCGTATCACTGATACATCTGTTCTGTTTTTATATTTCCTATTAATTCTTTACAGTACAAATCAAATTGAGCTAATCGTAGAGCATCTTCAGGTTTCAGTGTTACGCCTCTATAGGTGAGAGTATTATCTTTATTTATGTTCACATTCTCCACAAATACTCATTCTTGTAATATTAAATCATTTCCATTTTTTCTTATTTTTAGAAAATTGAGTTTGTTTGTTATTACTGGGAGGAGGTTTTCTGTGTTTTCTTTCTTATTTTCATATTTTGTGCCGTCATATTTTTTGATGAGCTCGTCTATATCTCCGTTTTCAATAGTTTCTCCCCCATCTTTTCCTCCATCCTTCTTCCTTTCGTCTGGCGTCTTATAACCGAGTTCTTTTCTGCCAACTGTATAGAGTCTGTCCATTTCCTCAGAAGCGGCTACGGCTTCTTTTGCTGTTGTAGTAGGCACTATACGTTTTTTTTCGATTTCCATTTTTCCGTTCATGACCTTATATATGTCTATCTTTTTTGTTATCTGGAGATTTGCGTTGACTATGTCTTCATATTTCTTTTTTAATTCCTTATCGTCAGGATGTTTGTCCATGAGTTCTTTTGCACTTTTTTCTTCTTTTTTCCCGTCTTCGAGGGCGAGATTTTGTTTTTGTTCTTCTTCTTTTGACTGCTTGAAGAGTTTTTCGGCTTCTTCTTGCTCTGTCTTGATGAGAGCATCTACTTTTTCCTGAGCTACACGTACTTTTTCTTCGGCTGACTTGAGTGTCTCTGCTTTTTTTGGATCAGCTGCAGGCAGTGTTCGTGCTGTGTCGAGTTCTTTTTTCGCAGTACTTAATTCTTCATCAGCCTTGAGCGCTGCTTCTTTTTTCTGAGCCCATTCTTTTGGTTTTTCTGGATTGTTATTGTCGTCATCCTGTGGTGGTACCTCATCATCTTGTGTAGGTCAGTGGTTAACATAGAGAGCGAAATCAGTATTTTCAGCTTCTTCTATATAGGCGCCTTTCTTTTCGGGTTCTATGGTAAATATTTCTTCTAATTTTTCTCGAGGAGTTTTTTCTGACAGAGTGCCCTTTATTCTTTCGAGATAGAGGTATTTGCCACGTATAGCCTGTAAATCTTGTTTTTTGACGGAGTCTGGTATCTTACCCAATGTATTTAGATCCCCTGTAAATATATACTTGAGAGAACTTCGAGAGTATTTGATTGGGACTCCTGCTCCTTCGACGAGCTTGACGAGAGATTCTTCACTGGATTTTTTTCCTTCTTTTGGATCTCGGAGACTGTCAATACCTTTTCCTATATAGTCAGAGAGTGCACTAAATAGTATCGTCGATTTTTGCTGCATTTCATAATTTGTGTAGCCTTCGAGTTTTGCTTTATCTTCAGTCACATCCATATGAAGCATTTCCTTGATGCTAATCTTCCATCATAGTATGAGATTTTTGAAATATTCTCACCAGCTCGATGTGCCTTTCGGTGCTACTTTTATCTCATCGCCATTATCGAGAGCGAAGAAAGTTTTTGCCTTTGCCATACCATCTGCTTGAGCTTTTTCTTCTGGTGTTTCTGGTTTTTCTTCCTTTTTTGGTTGTTCTGCTGGCTTCACTGCGGGCTTGAGTTTATTTTCGATGCTCTTTCGGAATTCATCGAGACGGCCACGGATTTCATTCGTCAGAAGTTTTTGCTTGTCGACGTCGGTTTGTTTGTCTTTGTCATCATCATCTACTGTATCATTTTCATCATCTTTTTCTTTTTGGAGATTTGTTTTGAGTTTAGCGAGTTCATCTTTTATTCCCTCAATGGTTGTATCTTTTTCTTTATCGTGATCTTTTTCGAGCTGAGCAAGGGCATCCTTGTATTCTTTTTCGAGCTCAGTCTTTTCTGTATCCTTGATATTTGGTATATTTTTCAGGTATGCTAGGACGTCTGTATCCTTTTCCCGAAGGTCTTTCAAGCTCTTTGCTTCTGGAGCTTCAGCAGGGGACGATGTCGGTTTTTGTTCAGCCATAGTAAGGGTTTTACCTTTTAATTTTACCTTACTTTTTTCGTGATTGCAAATCCTGAGAATTGTTTTTCTATTTCGACATTTTTCTCTTTTTTCTTCACGTTGAAAACCTGTGTTTCTCTGTATACTATTTCTATGACGCAGAGACTTGATACAGATGCTTTGATGTGAGAGATAGAAAAAATGTATGCACGCTATGGTACTGAGGATTTTTCAGTCGCGAAAAAGGCCTATGAGTACGCGAAAAAGGCTCATACTGGCCGGGAGAGAAAATCAGGCGAACCCTATATCATCCATCCCATATCCGCTACGCGCGAACTCATGGCTATACAGCCTGATATGGTCACTATCGTTGCGACCATCATTCATGATACTGTTTCAGACGGATCTGGTACTTTTGAAGAAATAGAGAAGCTTTTTGGAGTAGAAGTACGTCTCATCGTCGAAGCGCTCGATAAAATCTGATTGATCAAGTACAGAGGAAATCAGTCTACTATCGATCGTCTCCAGAGGACACTTATCGCCATGGCCCAGGATGTACGCAGTATATTTGTAAAATTTGCTGATAGAATCGATAATCTCCGCACTCTCCAATATCATAAGGATCCTGATATAGGCAAGAGAATTGCCGATGAATCACTCTCCATCTATGCCCCCATCGCAGCACGTCTCGGTCTTTATGGCTTCAAAGAAATTATAGAAACGCTTTCTCTCCGCGAGCTCGATCTCGATGGCTATCTCCATGTCACCGGTGAACTGGCGCACTATACACTCGAACAAGATAGATTTCTCACTGAGTCGGTCCACAGAATCCGTTCTATCCTCCCCGAAAAATATCGAGATACAGTCACATACAGAGTCAAAAAACCGTATTCTATTTATCGAAAATTGAAGCAAAGCGATGTCAAAAGTATTCGGGAAATTTATGACGTTTTTGCTATCCGTATCATCGTTGATGACGTGAGTGATTGCTATGCTGTATTAGGGCTGATTCATGGAAATTTCACGCCCATCTCTAAACGTTTCAAAGACTTTATCGCCGTACCCAAATCAAACTGATACCAGAGTCTCCATACGACCGTTTTGGGTTTTGATGGATATCAGCAGCCCGTCGAGATACAGATCAGGACACGTGAGATGGACCAGGATGCTGAAGAGGGGACTGCGGCGCATATTCTCTACAAAATCCACGGAGATGATATGAAAAAAGAGCAGAAATATGAAGACCTGGTGCAGATGACTATGGATACTCTTCTGGGGCAAGAAGAATCAGTGCTTGGTAAAAAAATAAGACTCCCCACGCTTTTTGCTTTTTCTCCTCGCGGTGATGTCTTTGAACTCCCTCAGAAAGCTACTCCTATCGACTTTGCTTATGCGGTACACTCAGATGTGGGATATCATGCTGTCGGCGCTCGGATAAATGGAAAAATACGGACGCTCGATACAGTCTTAAAAGATGGAGATATAGTCGAGGTTGTCACGAGTCCTCAAGCCCATCCATCGCAACAATGGCTGGACTTTGTCGTTTCTTCAAAGGCAAAATCTCAAATCGGTGTCGAGCTTAAGCGTCTCTCTGGCGATAGGGTAAAAATTGTTGAACGATGAAAAAAACTTCTTTTTGAGACCTTTAAGTCATCAGGCATTATTCTCGACGAACACCTCTCAAATTTTACACAATACTATGGAAGCGTTTTGGATGAGAAGAAAATGGAAGAACTTTTTTATAATATCGGTCAAGGTATCAGAAAACCAAGTAGTTTCCTCCCCCGTAAACAGCCGACCAAGAAAAGCGTCAAAAAATTTCATACTGATCATCCCATTCACATTATCATCGGAGGTGAGCGGCAAATACCTCATCAGATGGCTCAGTGTTGTGATCCGCATTTCCCAGACGATATAGTGGCAGTATTGCGCACGGGGGGAAAGTGTATGATCCATAGTACGCAGTGTCGTAGTCTCGAACGAGTGAATAGCCGTCGACTTCTCCCAGCATATTGGCAAACAGCTGAAAAGGGGAAAGTGGTGTCGTTTTCCCTCCTCTTCCATGATGTGCCTGGTCTTATGGCGAGAGTGACAAAGATTTTTTATGAGATGGGTATCAATATTATTGATTTGGATCTGAAGACACAGAATGATGGTACATGTCGTCTTCATGTCTCTATTGAGATACATGATGATGCTTCTTTTTTGGATCGTTTATTCGAGAGAATACGCCTCTACATCCCTGAATTCCTCATGGCAGAACATGATTTTTTTGACAAGAGAAAATAATCTATACAATTCAGGTACTATTTAACAGTTATTTGGCTTTTATGGCTCGTTTTTACGCTACAAAGAAGGAAGGTGAATCAAGCGACAAGATGCTCGTGAGATTTAAGAAACTCCTCTACGGTTCACGTCTCATCACGAATCTTCGTGCGACTCGTTATAATTTCAAAAATCCTACAAAACGAAAAACTCGTGAAAAGGCTATCGTTTGTTCGAAGTATCGTGAGCTCTCTGATGAGCTTTCATAGTTTTTGTCTCTAGAATTTTTCAAATCCCAACAGTGATGTTGGGATTTTTCTTGTTTAGAGCGATATATTTACTATACTTGCACTCAATATAATTATTATTTTTAAAGAACATGAAAAAAGTAACATTGTGACTCCTGTTTCTTTCTTTGTTTCTTTCATTTACTGTTTACGGAGCTGAGAAATATCAGGACAAACAGTACTATTTTGATCCTTCTTTAAAAAATTATGGGACTGGTAAATGAGTTATTGTGGCAGTCATTGATACGTGAGTGTGGCAACAACACCCAGACCTCAAAGGAAGTGAATGGTTGAATAAAGGTGAAATCCCAAACAATGGCAAAGATGATGACAAAAATGGTTATATAGATGATTATTATGGGTGGAATTTTATTGATAACAATAATAACATTAGCCCAAAATGATTTCATGGAACTTCTGTTGCTGGTATTATTGCAGCTCAAATAAATGAACAAGGTATAGCTGGGCTTGCTCCGGATGCTAAAATCATGTCCCTTATAGTATGTGCAAGTGATTGATGTCCTGATCAAGCAATAATAAGCGCTATTCATTATGCTGCCGATAAGGGGGCAAATATTATTAATTTGAGTCTTGGTTGACAGGGGTATGTTGGCTATAATCCTGATTATGATGCTGCAGTTAAATATGCTTATGATAAATGAGTGATAATTGTAGCTTCTGCTGGTAATGGTGATCCAGAGTCTAACCAAACAATATGACAGAATCTTGATTTTTTGCAGGCATCCCCTGTCTCAAATGATGCAAGAGGTGTTAATATGGTTATAGGTGTTGGCGCTAGTTCATATGCTAATAAAAAGCCACTTGTGTGGAGTAATTATGGGAAAAATGTTGATGTGTGGGCTCAAGGTGACAGCGTTGCAACAACTACTGACCCTAAATATAGAGATGCTAGTTATGAGTGGCTTGACTGAACGTCTTTTTCTGCACCGATAATTAGTGCTTATGCAGCAATTGCAAAATCCAGATATCCTGCCCTAAAGGCTTATGAAATTATTGATGCATTGAGCTCGGGTTCAACTATTACCACACCAGAATTTTTTGATAGGTTATCATGAGGAGGTAACTGCCAAATAAATTCATTTAATGCAAGTGTTACAAATGGTGATAAAATACTAATTCACGCAAGCCACTTACGTTCAAATATTGATTTTTATATTGCCAGCTCTTCTGGCATGGAAATTCCCGTCAAAGATGCTATTGATATACTTGATGCAAATCAGTTTTATTTGGATACCAAAAAACTAACTTTGCCCCAGGGGAGCTATACTCTAAAAAGCGCTAATTGTTCTATAGCTTGGCATTCTATAGATGTTATCTGAGTATCAGTTCCTCAATTAAGAAATATTGTTTGATCTACTGGCTTAGACAGCTCACTTGATTTAGAGAGCCTTACTAATTCAGGCATTATTACTAAGAAAGATAACTTATCTGATTATAGATTGAATGATTCAGTATTGAGACAAGAGGTTGTTGGAATAGGCGCTAAATTGGCTCAACTTGAAATGCCAGAGGATTATATGTGCAGAAATATTTTTAAAGATGTGTCTCAAAAGAGGCCAAATACTTGGATTTGTCGTTCTGTGGAACTGGCTTGATATAAGTGAATTATATCAATTGCGAATCCTTCGTTTCGGCCTGAAGATAGCATAACAAAAGCTGAAGCACTGGCTATTTTACTTAAAGCAGCAGATATAAAAATTGATGATTCAACAAATGTTTCTCAATTTAACGATGTTTCTGTTTCATGGCAAATAAATATAGTTAATACTGCTTTGAATAATTGAGTTTTAGATTTATCCACTAAATTTGAGCCCAATAAAAAAGCTACGCGAAAGGAAATCTTCAATATGGCTAGTCGTATTTTATTACTTCGTAAATAGGTTTATGCTCTTCTTCTGAATCATTTGTGTCATTCTCGGCGTCGCCATACTTTTTAATCCTGCACTCTTGGGTTTTCTCGTCGGCCTCGCACTTTTTATCCTCGGATCATGGATAGTTCTCGGCTGGTATAAAGTAAATAAGGTTCTTGAGAAAAAATATTCTGTTTGAAAATATCAGATCATTTTTCAGAAGAAATGAGAAACACCTAAACAATAGTCTGTATGCAGATATTTTTAGTTTTTTTGTCTGTGGCTTCTGGTTTTTTTCTGTGGATGTATCTCTTGACCTATTTCATGTATCGAGGGGCAAGCCATGACTTTTTTCAGAAAGTACGTATCGGACTTATACGTGGTATGGTTGTTGCGGGTGTATTTATCCTTTTTGATAGTGTCGAAGTCCTAGAAGGGTATATTCAGACAGATTGGATTATTCTCCCTCTTATTTTCTTCATTTTATCACTTCCGTTTTCCTGGCGAAGAATTGGTTTTTTTGCAACCTTTCCTGTCCTTCTCGGAGTTTTGATATTTTGAATACGGTATTTTGTGACTCCATCTTCATTTTTTTGGTCGCCATTTCACGAAGAGATAGGGAAGTGGTACCAGAGTATCACAGCTCTCTATCCCGCTATTGTGAGTCCATTTGTGAGCCTCGGCTTTGCCCTCGTAGAAAATGCTAGATATTTTAGTGGAGATATTCATATTGCAGAGATTTTAGGACGAAGCCTCTTTTCTCTTCCTCTCCATCTCTTTGTTTCTCTTTTTGCTCTCTGGTGTTTCCTATCATTTCGTTCGAAAATCCTCGGAGGTGTTGCTGGCATAGTCTCTGCTATTCTCATCCACACACTCTATAATTGGTCTCTTAGTGCCTCACTTCTCATAACCCTCGTCATTATCATGATGGGGTATGCTTTCTACGGATGGAGTATTGAGAATGGTTGGTGGAAGAAAAAGAACTAGTTCTTTTTGAGCTCATCGAGCTGAGCCTGTATTTTATCAACTTGAGCGCTTGTTACCTTATCATCTTTGAGCCAGCGATTATAGAGGTCGATCGCGATAGCCTCTCGTGTTTTGTCGTTTACGACACCCGCACCAGTCGCAGTTGTGCTGTCGATAACCTTGAGCTCGAGCTGATACTTTATGAGAGCAGCTTTTGTGACAGAACCGAATATAGCAGTATCCTTAGTACTCATGAAGCCAACTTGTTTGAGGATTTTCTGAAGAGTACGTATACCAACATGTACTTGACCGAGTTTGACGCTTGGTACTTTTTTGAGTGAATCTGCGTATTCTTGTTTCTTTTTATTTAATACTTCATCTCGTGCTTGTTTTGCTGCATCGAGATCTCTCTCGAGCGCGATGATGCTATCTTGTTTTGCGAGATAGGCATTATATGTTTCAATAAGTGTCGTTCCCGTCACTGTACCAAAGTAACCAGCGCCAGGGTCTTCTGCTCCAGTAACTATTTTTTTTGATTGCTGAAATTCGTAGATAGCGTCAACCAAACGTTTATTAAAAATACCATCAATTTCGTATTTGAAATAACCAAGGTCCTTGAGTTTCTGTTGGAGAGCTTTCGTATCATCACTATTGAGTCCACTCACAGAAGCTGTAGAGCCTGTTGATCCAGATCATGTGCCAGTTGTAGTATCTGTGGCAGTAGAGTTGAGGATGTTTGTGTTTCCTGTTTTGTTGAGCTCGCCAGAGAGAAGGGCCTTGAGCATTGCTCGAGTTTTTGGACCATATGTACCAGCGCCATCATCTGTTTTTACCTGTACAATACCATTTGATTTCTGGAATTGAAATATGGCTTCTACAAAGTCTTCATCAAAGATGCCATCGATAGAACCATTGTAAGCATTAAGTCGAGCGAGGAGATTTTGGACTACTTTTACATCTGCTTGTGGACTGACTGCATTGATGGGCATAGTAAAAGGATCGAATACTCTCGTTGTAGAGCCAGATGCGAGAGGAACAGTTTCGTTATGAGGATTGTTACAATCGCTTGGTATGTTATCAAAATTAGTCGTATCAGGGATGGAATTGCTATTATTGAAATCAATATAAACAGTTTGAACTCCAAAGTTAATCGCTCGACAGAGGCCCGTCTGCCCCTTACCCATATAGATATCCAAGCGAGGAAGTTTTGAACCACTCGTGATAGCGCCTCCACGATCGAGAACTGTACCATGAAACTCAAAGTTCACAGGAGTTCATTTGATGGTGAGGGTTTGTTTTGTGTGTACTCGTGTATTAAATGCTACATCTCGTGGTGCAGCGACGACTCCTATGCGTACTGCTTGTCCAGAAGCTGTATGAGTGCCTTCTCCATTCATCTTTATCTCATCAGCATAGGTATCGTGGAGATAGAAGTCCTGTCATTCTACTGGTGAATAATAGGCTGATACGAGATAAAAAGCCCCATCAGCATGTGCTGGAAGTGACCAAAGTGGAACTGAGAGACTCATGAGAGCCAAGAGGCTGAAAATGCGACGCATAAAAGAAAAAAATTATAGACATATTGTATTCTCTGGGATGATATGGCAACCGAAAAGTTATTGACATAGAAAACCTTATCTGGTAGAGGTTTCTGGCGCTTGCAAAGAGTTCCACTCTCTCTAAACTAGGTCACATGGTATGATTTAATTATCGTTCTCGGGGTAATGTGGGCGAAGACCTCGCTGTGTCATATTTGGAAAAATATGGGTACAAAATCGTAGAAAGAAATGCGACATTTCTCGGAGGGGAGCTCGATATTATCTGTATGAAAGACTGACTTTGGAGATTTATAGAAGTGAAATACCGTGAAAATACTCTTTTTTGAAATCCAGAAGATGCCATGACACCAAAAAAGATTAAAACACTTCTTCGTGCTATCGAGATGTACTGCATGAAAAAGAATATCGATTATTTTCATACACGACTTGATTTTCTGGGTATTCTGCGTCTCCCAGAAGGGGATTATGAGTACAGACTTATTCTAGATATAAACTAGATGAATTCTCTTGCACAAGTTTAAAATCTACTAACATATACTCTATATCATTTAAAAATCATACTATGAAACTCTTTCTCGATACCGCTGACCTCAATCTCATCCGTCACTATGCTGCTCTCGGCATCGTCGACGGTGTAACTACGAATCCTAGTATTATAGCGAAAGAAGGTGCTGACCAAGAATCTCGTATTCGTGAAATTGCCGAGCTTATCCCTGGTCCTGTGAGTTGTGAGGTGACGACTCTCACAGCAGAGGAGATGATTGAACAGGGGCGAAAATTTGCTTCATGGGGTGATAATATCTATGTCAAACTTCCTATAGTTCCAGAAGGTTTGAAAGCTCTTCAAGTTCTCGCAGCAGAAGGAATCCCAACAAATATGACACTCTGTTTCTCTGTCACACAGGCGTGGGCAGTAGCGAAGCTCGGCGCGACTCTCGTAAGTCCATTTGCCGGTCGTCTCGATGATATCGGGCAGGATGGTATCAAGCTCATCGAAGATATTGTAAATCTTTATCGTCTTCACGGTTACGAAACAGCAGTGCTTGGGGCCAGCATTCGTTCTGTTGATCATATCCAGCGAGCTGCTCTTGCGGGTGCTGATATTGTGACGCTTCCTCCGAAGCTTATCGATGAGATGCTCCATCATGATCTGACTGATAAGGGGCTCGCGAAATTTATGGAGGACTTTAAAAATAGCCAAAAGTAATATGGATACTTTTTCACATACTTCTGATCCAGTTGAGCTCGAAAAAATCGCCCACCAGCTTCGTCTCGATGTCCTCGAGATGCTTCGTCTGGCCGGTTCTGGTCATATAGGGTGACCATTTGGTATGGCGGATATTTTTGCGGCTTTGTATTTCTCATTTCTTGAGATATCACCAGAGAATCCGAATAATTCTGATCGTGATTATTGTCTTCTTTCCAATGGTCACATTTGTCCTATTTATTATGCTGCTCTCGCTCGTCGTGGATTTTTCCCTATCGAAGAGATGCAGAAACTTCGCAAAATCGATTCACTCCTCCAAGGTCATCCAAAACTCTCTATTCCAGGCGTCGAAAACTCTTCTGGGCCACTCGGTCATGGACTCTCTCAGGCTGTTGGTATAGCTCTCGCTCTCCGTATGGATGGTCGCAAAAATCGTGTGGTGTGTTGTATGTCCGATGGTGAGCATCAGGAGGGGCAAACATGGGAAGCGGTCATGTCAGCACATAAATGGAATCTCTGAAATCTCATCGCTATCATGGACTGTAATCATCTCCAGATCGAGGGTACCACTGATGAGATCATGCCGATGGGCAGTCTCGCAGACAAATACCGTGACTTTGGTTGGGAAGTAAGAGAGATAGATGGACATAATATGTCACAAATTTTGGAAACACTTTCGTGGGCTGATAAAAATGAAAAACCAACGATGATAGTAGCCCGTACGATACTTGGGAAATGAGTCTCATTTATGGAAAATAACTGGGCCTATCACGACTGGGCGGGGAAGCCTGGTGATGCTGAAAAAGCTCTCGGAGAACTCACGACCGCTGTCATATAATTATGATAAAAAAAGTTCTTTTCTTCTTCTCTTTTCTTTCGGTGTCTTTTCCGATTTTTGCCTATGTTCCGTCGGATTCGGTTCTCATAAAAACAAAAACACTTTCAACGAAAATAAATAGCTATATCACTTCGCAACCGTCAGAACAAAAAAATTCACTTCTCAAACTTCTCTCAAATAAACTCCCGCTTCTTCAATCTCGATTATTTCAGACTCATGATATAGATCGGATGTATCTCTTTGAATATATACGTCGACATCTAGCGACTTCTGAGATGATAGATACGTTCGATCTTATCGATGATGATAGTTTGGGGGTTACATGGACACATGCATCAAAAGGTTTCAGTATTCTGTATTCACCATACTCCACACCACTTCTCTCTACTCTCGATACTGACAAAAAATTTACTACTCTTATTAATGGCTCATATTTTGCCCGTACTGAAGGTGGAAATTACCATGCAGGTCTTCTCTGGCTCGATGGACAGAGACAGACGCCTTTTGTTTCCGATGACCCACAGCTGACCCATATAGTCTGCCTCACAGGATGAAAAATCTCTCTTTGGAAAAATGATGACTATACCTCTGAAGACCTGGTAAAACCGTGTAATGTTGCCCTCCAGGCCTGACCCCTTATCTATGATATGCATGATGGAGTTGTTCAGGAAAATCTAGAGTCAAAGACCTATATTTGAGCTGCTCATACGCGTACTGTTCTCGTCACTTTTACTCGTTTGGATAATTCTCAGGATGTCTGGTTTTTGACCTTTTATAAAAAGTTTACACTTGCCGAGGTGCGAGATATAGTGCTTTCTGAGACACGATTTTATGGTACTTATAAAAGTGTCCAAATTCTCAATCTCGATGGATGAAGTTCTGTAGCTTACCTTTCTCGCCCTTTCCCAAAGCTGAACTTCTGAACCCAAAAAAGACTTCCTGTTGTTTTTGGTATATATTAATCGTTGCATTTTTTTCTCTGTCTCCATAATTACATCATCATTTTAATACACACTTATGTTACTCCCAAATTGGTCTGATGAATCCGCTCTCACAAAAAAATCTATCCGCGCAGGATGGGGAGAGGGCATTGTTCAGCTCGCTCGCAGAAATCCAAATGTGGTTGTCCTGAATGCAGATCTTCCTGGCTCTCTCAAGCTTGAAGGATTCATTCATGAATTTCCAGAGCGTTATTTTCAGGTCGGTGTTGCTGAGCAAAATATGGCTGGTATAGCCACAGGTATGGCGCATGCTGGTAAAATCCCTTTTATTACTTCATTTGCAGCGTTTAGCCCAGGACTCAATTTTAGTCAGATTCGTCTCGCTGCTATGTCACATCTCCCTCTTAAAGTTGTTGGGAGCCATTATGGTCTCAATGTCGGTCCTGATGGAGCCAGCGCTCAGATGGAAGGAGATATCGCTATGATGCGAGCACTCCCAAATGTACGGGTATTTTCACCAGCTGATTATAACCAAGCGATTCAACTCGTCGCTGCTATGGCAGAAGGACACGATACAGACTATATCCGTGTGACTCGTGCTGATTTTCCAGTATTTCTTGACCCAACAGTTTCTCTTGAAATCGGCAAGGCACAAAAGCTTCTCGATGGGAAAGATGTGACCATCATTGCTACGGGTTCGATGGTCTACGAATCTCTCCAAGTAGCTCAGATGCTTATCGTGACGGGGAAGTCTGTCGACTTTCTCAATATTCACACCATTAAACCGCTCGATCGTGAAAGTATCGTTGCCTCAGCTCAGAAGACATGAAAGGTCGTCGTCATAGAAGAGCATAATATCGAATGAGGACTCGGCGATGCAGTCGCTTCAGTACTCTCGGAAAACCATCCAACGAAACTTCTCAAAATCGGCGTACAAGATACATTTGCAGAATCTGGCACTCATCGCGAGCTCTGGATGAAATACGGTCTTGATAGAAAAGTGATGCTTCCAAAAATAGAGTCTTGGATGGCATAGTTTCAGCTTCTTTCTTACTTGCATTTTACTTCATCTTCTTATTATAGTTCTATGCTTCGAACTGTTGCTTATATTATCTTTCTCTGTACTGGTATTTTTGCCTTTACCTTGATAGTACTCTTTTTCCGTTCTCAGAGCGGAGTTGTGTCAAAATGAATCATAACTCGTACGGACTCTCCGATTGTGAGTGAAGTAGTGACTCAAAAAGTACTTGAAAAAGTAAATAAAGCTTACAAGTTTCGCCCTTCACAACAAAATGATGTATTTGGAGCATTTGTCTTCAATTTTTCTTTTGATAGTCGAGTAGCAGATCGTGTTCGTATGTATACATTTGAGAATGACTACTCTCTCATCCGTCGCAACCTCATGCTCCTAGGCTCTATGTACAATTTTCAGGATACAAACGATTTTTATGGAAAGACAATGTTTCTCAATGATAAGACTGGCGATGGTAATCTCGTCCGATTTATCACTGAGGTTGATGGTCATGCAGTTGGTTTCGAAGTGCTCCGAGATGAGTTCGAACACCTAAAGAGTTTGATTTTGCAATAATTTTTTTATACTTCCTCTATATTTTCAACCCCACCCCTATGGCAAAGAAGCATCAGTTAACACCAGAAGGTCTCGAAAAGCTCCATCTCGAGCTCGACGATCTCCGTAATATCAAACGTCTCGAAATCGCAGAAAAACTCAAAATAGCGATAGCTTATGGAGACCTCTCAGAAAACTCTGAATATCAGTCAGCTCGTGACGAACAAGCTGCTGTAGAGCTTCGTATCTCTGAAATCGAAGATGTCATGGAGAACTATGAAATCCTCGATTCAGACAAGAAAGCAAAGAAAAATCATGTTATCACTATCGGAAGCAAATTTACTCTCAAAATGGGTGACGAGAAGAGTTCGCCAGTCGTGGAATATATCCTCGTTGGTAGTACAGAAGCAGATATCCTCGAAAATCGTATCTCAAATGAATCACCCCTCGGACAGGCTGTCATGGGTAAAACAGAAGGCGAAACAGCTGAAGGTGTTGCTCGAGCAGGAAAATTTTCTTATAAAATCCTCGAAATCGCATAAATATGAATTATTTTTTTGCTAATCACATCCTCTTTATCCCTCTTGCTGCTTATATCGTAGCGACGGGTTTGAAGGGGTTATTTTTATCAAAAAAAGGTGTATTTAATCTCCAGTGAATGCTCTCGACTGGCGGTATGCCAAGTGGACACTCAGCGCTCGTATCGAGCCTTGCGACGTCTATTGGTATCAAGTATGGTCCATTTCATGACCTTTTTGTTCTCTCGCTCGTCTTCGCTGCCATTGTTATCTACGATGCCATGAATATCCGCTATCAGTCAGGACTTCATGCTCATGCTCTCAATACTATAAAAGGGGAGAAGCGTCTCAATGAATCTCTCGGTCACCTCCCATCAGAAACGCTTGTTGGTAGTATGGTTGGCGTCCTTATAGCGGCTGTTTTAATGCAGATTTAATTACTTTTTCTGAAAGAGTTTTGCTCTTTCAGGAGTTACTTTAACATTGAAATAAAGCGCTTTAAAAGTGCTATTTTCCTTTATGAATCTTGCTAAAATCTCTCACTTATCTCAATTGTCGTAACTTACGGATCCTGAATACTCATAATAAGTGCCATACTGAGTTCCAGAGCTTACTTTAAATGTATTGAAAGAGAGACTCTGGAATCATTCAAATAAATAATTCATAGTACCTCCTAACGATTCTATTTGTTCCACAGATACATTTTTTTGAAATTCAGCAGAGCCCATGCTTTGAACATTCTTATAATCCTTTTTTTCCATAAATTGCATTATTTCAGTCATTTTTAATTCTGCTGTATTTTTCTCCTTCCATCATTTATAGAACATTGTCCCTGCACCAATAGCTATAAGTAAAATTATTATTCCTCCAGCAAGAAGAATTTTCTTAATAAGAGACTTAGGTATTGTTATATTATCTGACATATTTTTATTCAAAGAGAAAATAAATAAGTAATGTTATTGTAATAATTTATTATTAAGTTGCTAATATCTTCTCAATCTCACTCCACACTGCTTCACGAGGCTGTTCGCCATTGATAGTGTAGAATTCGACTCCATCAGCTTTCCAGCTGTCGAGGAGGGGGACGATGTCAGTGCGATACCACGCAAAGCGCTTGTGAATCTTCTCTACATCCTGATCGTCGACACGGATGACGAGTTTATTGCCTGTTTCTGGGTTTGTATCTCCTTCAAAGTCGCTTCCAAAGATTTCCTTTGTTACGGGGTCCATTTTTCGTCCCTGGAGTCGTCGGAGTGCTTCTTCTTCAGTGAGAGTAATATGGATAACCATATAGTCCGTTGTGATAGCATCGAAAAACTTTCTCTGAGCAATATTTCGGACAGCTCCATCAATGAGAATATGATTATCTGGGTGATTTTCGATAAATTCCTTTATGAGGTCAAATATGACAGCATCTGGTGTCATTTTCCCATGTGGAACGGTATCTGAGACTTCCGGGTAGTGTTTATGAGACGGATTTTCGAGAACAGAACGCAGGATAGCGCCTGTTTCGAGGCTGATATAGCCGTAATTTTTGTTGATGAGAGCGGCTTGTGTACCTTTCCCAGAGCCCTGGATACCCATGAGCATGATGTGTTTTTTGTGAGTCATAGTGTGAAAACAGGAGGGAGTATAGGAATTCATGTATTTTTGGCAAGCAAAAATATGATTCAGAAGACAAAAACTCGGTATGCTACGAAAGAAAAACTTGCCAGATAAAAAATATATATACAATACAGCCATCTTAATCAAAAATTATGATTGCAGTTATCGAAACAGGCGGAAAACAGTACATTGTCAAACAAGGTGATATTATCACAGTGGATAGACTCGATGAGACAGTTGATAAACATACGTTTACTCCTCTTCTCCTCGCAGATGATAAAGGTGGCACCAAGGTTGGTGCTCCTCTTCTCGATGGTGCTAAAGTAGAATGTACAGTAACAGAACACACACGAGGCGACAAAGTCCGTGTCTTCAAAATGAAATCAAAAAAACACTACCACAGAACAGCAGGTTTCCGCGCTGCACAGACTAAACTCGAGGTGACATCGATCAGCGCGTAGTTTGTCTTTAATCTCTTTGCTTGTTTCCAAAAATTCTCTCACAGTATCTTCGCGAACGCCGTGCTCTTCGTCGAGCTCGAATGAAGAGGCTTAGGGTCTCTAATTCTATTTTTCTCGTAGCACTTGTAGCGTTTTTGCCTATCTATCCTGTTTTCGGATCTTTTCTCTATGATGGTTCCAGACGGGATGCTCTTCGTACGGATATAGATACTTCTACTATTATTGATACTGTCGATAGTTATGATGAAGAGGAAAAAGCTATATCACCAGATACTTCTGCTGAACCTCAGCATGACTGGACAGGACGAACAACTATCGAGACGTATACAGTACAGCCTGGTGATACTATCGCTCAGCTCGCCCTCGATTTCCATCTCAATCACAACACAATTCGCTGGTCAAATAATCTGCCTACGAGTTTTCTCAAAGAAGGTCAAAAGCTCCTTATTCCCCCAGCTGATGGAATCATCTATATGTCAAAAGCAGGAGATACGCTCGATGCTATCGCAAAAAAATACAAAGTCTCTGCTCAAAAAATTCAAACTACTAATAATCTCGGTACAACACTTGGTGTCGATCAAATGCTTTTTCTTCCAGGAGCAATACAGCCTGTGATAGTACCTCAAGAATCTCAAACTCTTGTGCGAGGTAAATTTGAACTCAAGGTTATTAATCCTGGAGGAGCTGGTTTTGTCCCAGGACAGTGTACTTATTTTGTAGCAAAACACTGGCCAGTAAAATGGAGAGGGAATGCTCGAGCATGGTTTAAAAATGCGAAAGCAGCAGGATTTAAAACAGGGCAGACTGCCAAGCCTGGAGCTATTGTCGTTTGGTATGGTCCTGGGTACAATCTCACCTATGGTCATGTCGCCATCGTCGTCAGTGTCGATGCAAGAGAGGGGACTATGATAGTCAAAGATATGAACTACACGGGCCCATGGAAAATAACAACTCGAGAGGAAAAAATAAAAAATAAGTATATAATCGGATTTATCTACCACCCATAAATCATGTCTCGCCTTCAGTTTTCTACTCGTCTGCGTCGTCGTAAACAATTTCGTCAGAAAACCCTGAACAATGTAGTGCTCTTTGTCGTAGCTCTTATACCTATCTACCCTGCATTTGGTTCGTATATGCAGGATTATACCGGAGCTATCGTTCGGGGGCAGTATGACAAAAATACTATCATAGATTCTTATGATGATACTACGGGTCAAAGTACCTATGATATACTCAAAGTCGTAGACAATAATGAGCCAGTTATTGCTGAAAATACAGATACTCCATCTACCTCAATTCCAGTTCAGTCAATCCCTACAACACCACTTCCAGTGCCAGAGCAGAAGGTAGAAAAAGAAGAAAAGCCACTTCCTGCACTAGTCGATAAAAAACGTCCCCTCTACATGACTCACTTGGTTCAGAAGGGCGATACACTGAGCACCATTGCTCAAAAATATTCTCTTTCAGTAGAGACGCTTCGCTCCATGAATAATATTTCTGGCACACATCTTTCTGTAGGAAAGAAGCTCTTGATACCGCGTATCAGCGGGGTGGAATATGTCGTTCAGAAGGGCGATACACTGAGCACAATAGCGCAGAAATACGGTATTAGTGACTCTCAAAATATCGTTATCGCAAATGATATGAGTTCTGGTAAGGTGCTCTCAGTTGGTCGGAAACTTCTCCTCCCAAATCCTACGAAAGACCCTACAAAAAAAATCGCCGTTGTTGCTCCTGTGCCTAAACAGCCAGCCAAAGTGACTCCTCCTGTCATTCAGAAATCAACTCAGCCAACAGCTGTGGCTAAGAGAAATGCCCCTAATACTCAAAAAACTATTGCCTATGGCGGATACTCGCTCGATCTCAAAGTACCAAATGGTTGTCGTGGTTTTGTATGGGGAAATTGTACTTGTTTTGTCGCAAAATATAAAAATGTAACATGGCACGGAAATGCAAAAGATTGGCTTAGAAATGCTAGAAAGCAGGGGATACCAACAGGGGATTCTCCAAAACCAGGAGCCATCGTCGTCTACTATGGTCCCGGTTTTCCTCCTGCATACGGTCATGTCGGTATAGTTATGGAGGTTGGAGAAGACGATATGGTTATCAAAGATATGAACTATAGAGCGCTCAATGAAGTCACGACTCGAAGGGAGAGTTTTGATAATCCAGCCATCATAGGATATATTTATGTAGATTAAGACTTTTTTGCAAGTCGTTCATCTCGATATTCCTTTTATTTATCACTTGAATTGCATAGAATAGTTTGTAACTATTTTTGCTTTTCGTGTTTTCCTTTTTTCAAAAAATAATTGCGTGGTTTTTGATAGGGCTTCTCTTCTTTGAGGCCACTTTCCGAGTCCCATTTTTGCTCCAAGAGGCACAAGCTCTCGAGGCTCATAATCACGAAGACATTGTTTCTCTCCTTGTAGAGGAAGATTTGATGAAAAAAATGTCATCTGATATTGATACGTATGCAAGACGAATACAGACTCAACTTCCGAACACTCGAACAGTTATACTTACTTATCCAAAAAGTGCTCACCCCTTTTTGATAGCATCAGCTAATGAGAGAATGTATTTTTCTGGATTACCAAATCACGGATCAAAAACTCAAAAACTTGTTGGTACAATATTGTTAGGCCATGTACCGATTCCTGTTGTCCACAAAGACGGTCGTGATTTTCTCTCGATATATCCTTATACGGATTTTTCTGATCCGCATTTTTTTTGGAACTGGGATACAAATCGATATGAATATATAGGCACTAAACCAGAAAAGACGGAACCAGATATATGGCATTCTGTTATAGATCCAAATTCTGGGAATCTCGATCAAGATGTCCAAAAAATACGTGACTTTTTTACTCGAGTGTATGAGTATGATGCAAAAAAAGGTCGCTATGCTGATGTCGGTACAGACCCACAAGTTCTCTACATGGATTCTGTCCAAGAATCACGAGCTGTCAGTAAATGACTTCTCGGTGTGTATGAAAAACTTCACGTTCCTCAGCAAGAGCATCTCCTCTATCACAGGTTTACAAAAGAATTCGCTCAGTATTTTTATGAGACATATCTCGCGCTCATGAAGTCAGATGGCTTATCTGATGTTGTACCATTTTCACAGTGGAAAAAAACAGACACATCAACTTCTGGTTTTCTCGATAAAGCTTCCGATATTACAACCAAAGTTTTTGCGGATGAGCTGATTATACCTTTTTTAAAAACTATTAATGAAAAATATCTCGGAGATGTAGAACGACTAGTACACAATACTGGCCGGTATTATAACGGTTATTCTGATGTACGTATGGACACCATACCAGAAGTCATGTCTCAAAAAGATGCATTATCCGGTCAAGTCATAAAAGAGCTCAATGATACGCTCGAAAAAATGGTGGATTCATATGTCGATGCAAATATGGCAATGGACATACCAGTTCTTCTTTACCGTCCTGGACAGAAAACAATTGTAGAAAAACAAACATATGTTAGTGGCGGAAAAACGCTCACCCGATCAGTGAGCCGCTCATTTGCTTTCACGTACGATAATTATTTTTATGGGAAAAAGGCAACTGAAATTACTGATGCAAGTGAGTGTGGCCTCATAGCTGGTTCAACGTTTTGAGGTTATAATACAAAAGCAGAAATCAATCACGGATATGCTATGACCAGCGCTATCGAAGATTCGAAGCTCCTCAATAAAGATACAGATGCAGGCATTATTTGTAAAAAACCAACTCAATCATACTGGGGCGGTAATAGTCCAATTAATACAAAATATGTTGATGGTGAGACAAAGATTGGTGAGCATCGTTACGATGATTTTTCTCTCCCTATTCGCGATCTCTCCGCAGCGAAAAAATCAAGTGCACTTCTCGGTAGTCCACTTGATTGTCTCAGAAGAGATCTCATTCTCAAGCCTTATAAGCATATAGGTATTGATGGCACTACACTCTACCCTTGGCCAGTGGAGACTGGAGGGGAGAGGTATTCTTGTGCTACTGACTTTTCTTCTCAAACGCCGTATCCGATATTTCTCGAACCATCACCAGAAGGATCTGAGAATATCCTCACAAATCTTGTCTCATGTCCTCCGGCTCCAAATAGTACTACAAATATTTCCCTCCTCTCTCGTACAGGTTGAGCCATAGCTACATGTCAGACGAATGGGCTTACCGGTACTTACAAACTCATATCATCTCTCGTGAAGCACAGTGATCCTTCGGCGAAGATATATGGTCAACAGCTCAAGGGCATATCATCGCCAAATATTCCTATTGATGAGGAAAGATACCTCTCCTATCTTGATCGAAATGGGAGAGAAGCGAGAGTTTCTTATCCAAATCTTTTTGATATTAATGTTACGCCGAATGATTCTGATGAAACTATTGTACAAAAAATTGCTACATACCTTGATGCCAATACCACGAGTCTCAAGCCTGGCATAGATTTTACCGAATCTCAGCCATGGAAAAAACTTATTAAATTTACTAACCCAGCACCAAAATTTTCAGATATTCTTTTAGCAAATGCAGATGTCAAGGCAGGTTTGATAGATTCTCTTCGATGGAAAAATCTCGATACCGAAGCAAAATATGCTCGAGCATTTGATCTTGCACTCAATAAAATAAATACAAATTCTAAGCTCATTATCCCAGCGAAGAAAAGCATATACGAGATATCATATTTATGAGGTATGGGTGATGCTCGAGATTTTGTTTTTGGATTTTCTCCAGAAGATAAAACAGAATTACCAGACTGGTTTCAGGACATTCAAAAAACACAGGAAAATGTAGCCAATCAAAGTTCTGGGAACTCTTCTGACCCAACCTCTGAATTTTCTCTCTCAAGTTCTGAAATAGCGTGACTTTTATGAGAGACGAGCTCAGATAGCGCTAATGATTCATGATCTTCGGATGGGTCTGCAAATACAGATTCTGGTAAATCAACATTTGAATGTGGTGATCCAGATGGTGTTGTTATATGGGAATGGTTAAGTGCTATCCAGTGCTGGCTTGATAGTTTATTTAAGACGACTTGGACAACTCCAAAGATCGATGATATTGGCTTTCCAGAATTACCATCAATTACTGTGACTGTTGGGGGAGATGTTCTCTGGACGACCAAAGAAACACAAGATATAAATCTGAGTGATGACAATAAGAATGGGGTAGTTGATTATGTCGAGAAAAATACAAATTCACTTTCTCTTAATAACACAGTTTCTGATACAGTTATCGATAAAAATCAGACAGTCAGAGTTGATGCGGCGCTTGAATCATCGACAAATCTGATCAATGATGATGCTTCACAGGTTCAGCTTGTTGTGACGCAATTAGATGATTTGGATACTAAAAAAACATATTTTCCAACGGATACCAACTGGAATACTATAGTCGAACAGTATATTCATGTGAGTGGATCATCAACACTAAAAGATGGTCATGCTGTTTGGATCCTCGAAGCGAGAAACAATCACCGATCCCGTGTTTATATCGAGTCCCGTATTTATTCAAGTAAAAACGTTTTTCTCCGTTCAGAAAAAAACATGATACTTGTGTGACC
This sequence comes from uncultured Candidatus Peribacteria bacterium, assembly GCA_965231115.1. Taxonomy (GTDB): domain Bacteria; phylum Patescibacteriota; class Gracilibacteria; order BD1-5; family JAGOOR01; genus JAGOOR01. The sequence continues at coordinate 837,450 of OZ246415.1, read as the reverse complement.
GGATGTTATACCTACAACGGTTGTGAGCTCGACAGGAGTTTCTTCTTCTCAGACTATTCAGGCTGGTGATAAAAATGGTATCAATCTCATATTATGAGAAACCAATACTCCAATAAATAAAGTGAATATTGAAGTCAGAGATTATATATCTGGGAAGACCTATGCATCACTGAAGAATATTTCTGTTACGGGAAATAGAGTTCAAATTCTTTCATCAAGCATTGATGCCCTCATAAAACGAGCAGGGAAATATACTATTTCTCTCGAGTCGTGAGAGCTTGCAGGTGAAACAAATTTTACGATTGCTCCAGCATCTCCAGATCACATAACGACTAATCTAACGAGTATTTTACTAAAAAATAAATCTCACACTTTCACCATCAATGCCGTTGATATATATAACAATGATATCTCTCTGACGAATTGGGATATTAAGGTGAACTCGTCTCTTCCTCTAACGATTTCTGGATTTTCATCTCCATCATCTCGTGAATTTCAGGGGAAAGTGGCTACAAATACTTTCAGCCTTGTCCCGACAGAAAGTGGGAATATGGCACTCGATATTGTACTCTCTTCCGGATCTAGTAGCCTCAAAACTTCTCTCACTCGGCCTGTACTCTCAGAAGTTAAAATTGTCGCAGATGTACAAAATCGTAACTCTATTCAGGTTGGACAAGATGTCCTTGTTAATCTTTCGATACAGAGATCAGATGGGAGCGTCGTTGATACTTGGGACATGCCGCTCACTTTTGGCATCAAGGGGGGAGATGCTAAACTCACTCAGACAAAAATCGTATTTGATAAGGGGCGTGCGACTACACATATAACCACCGGAACAAAATCTGCTTCTGCTCAATTGTATATCCAGGATACAAATTACTGATCTCTTGTAGGAGACGCTTTTAATATCCTCCCTTGAGACCCCACACAACTTTCTCTCGATGGGCCAAGTATTCTCTACGCCCGACCATGAGCTCATGATACGTTGACTCTGCAGTTGCGAGATAAGTATGGCAATTTCACTGATTTACGGTCTTATAGTTGGCATATCGAAACGGATCATTCTGATATCCTCGAACCGCTTCCATACCCAACACAGACAACTCTCTGAACTTCTAAAATCGAACTGACAAGTCGTGGTCTCCCTGGAAGAGTTTTACTCCATGCTTGGCTTATCAAATATGGTAAAAAAACAAATATTGCTACTCTCGAAAATGTTCTTCAGGTGAGTATTTTACCTGTCCTCACAAGTGATGATGTGGGGCACAATACTTGGCAGACAATAACGCAAGTATTGATGGGGGGCATATTTGGTCAAACTCCTGTTCAGGGGTATTTTGGATGATCAGCACTCTTTGCTCCAGAAACTAAGATGCTCGCAGTCTCTACCCTCATCGATAATCCAAAAACACCTGTTATAACAATAACTCCATCGGGTAATATAAACCTCGGCTCTGTAAAATATGGTACAGGGCTCGATGCGAGAATAGAGAGTTATAATGATGGCATTCTTTCACTGGTAATTCAAGATAGCCGTCTATGAGACCTCGTTCGCGTTGTCTATCCGCAGATGGGCTCGGAGGCATCTACGGTTCTTTGTTCAAAAAATGAAATGGATGTATCGTGTGATAAGGATACATTTGCCTTTCTCCCTGTGACGAATAATACAACAGTAAAAAATGGTGTCGTCTATGAAAATAACCAACCACTCTTCTCAGTTCGTGATATATTTACTCTTCCAAATCTTCATTTTACCTTTGTATGACAGACTGGCTCTTCTCTCCAATTTTCTGTCACGAAAGATAAGGCAGACTTGTGAATACTAGCTCTGCGATGGAAATCAAAAATGCCATCTTCGGATATTCAAAACAAAATGACTTATAGTGTTCAGATGCTTACTTCTGGATTAGAGGCAAAAATGAATTGGAATCAGACCAGTTCCTATGATACTCCAGGTATGGTGGTGTATGATAAGAATGAATCTAGTTCCTATATATGAGGAGCAAACGAAGAGTGAATTTCTTCTTATCCAAACAAAGAATGAATTGGCTGGACGGGTGAAAATATTTCCCTTCTCCAATTTGCTTCTGGTCAAGAATGGTCTTCATCAAATAAAGACACAAATGACTATCTCACAATCAATCTCGGAGATCCTATTATTAAGCTTCCAGCTTACCATACCAATTCGATTACTGGTCTTGACCAGACAATAGGGGAGCCTGTCTATGCTGGACTGACCCCGGTGACAGGTATGACATTCCGTGATATAAATAGTGATGGTACAAAAGATCTTATCGCATTTCATGATGATGGCACTGTCGGTACTCGTTTGGAACGAGGTGATGGTTCTGTGCTCGATGTAGGTGATTTACTTTCGGTATCAAATGCGAAAGATGGCATGGTTCGTTCTGGTGATTTTGTAGGGGACGGTTATTCGGATATTGTTTATGTTGATAATGATGGTATTCTCAAGCTCGTCACCCATACTCAATCATGACCAGTTGAACAGGCAATTAAATATGATACAAATCCTGTTCTAGGTTCAGTAGAACAGATAGAAGTTTTTGATATGGATCATGATGGAATCGATGATATCATCATTATGGATAGTCTGGGGTCTCTCTATATATTTTATGGAAAACAGACTGGTATCTTCACTGTTCAGTTCGTCGAAAATGTATACGATTTTGTACTTTGATCAAATCCTAAAACATCCTATTTCATAGGGGCAGTACGATACGATGGCCCAGGATATAGAGACCCCCGTAATATTAAAAAAAGTGCTGATCTCGCAACACTTTCAAAGCAATCAATTATAGAGCAAACACTCTTTTCTGATATACAGCTTCCAAAAACTACCACAACGCCAGCGCCTACTGTTTCGGCTGGTACGAATGTTTTTAATACACTCAATACTGACTCAAATTGATTTTTGCGCATGTACGATGGAGATGCAACGGCGCTGTGAAACAGCCTACAGACATGATTTGATAATCTCCAAAATAATCATGCGAGTGAAGTCACTGTTCTTGATGCAGATCAGAACTATGAAACATTCCCACTTCTCCGTGCGCCATTTGTAAATCCGAAAAACCTTCTCATCACCAAAAAATATACCTCACTTGAATCGTGAGATGCACTCGTTTCGGGCTCTCCTATAGAGATAACGTTAGAACTCAAAAATACATCTCCAAGTACTATATCAAATATTATACTTCAGGAAAAAACCCCTTCTTTCCTCGAGGTGTCAGATTTGAAGTATGATATTTTTGAAGGAACAGTACAAAATGTATGATCTTTTATTCAAAGCTGAGAAAATCTTATTCTTGACCTACGCGATAAAGCGATTAAACCAGGACAGTCATTTAAAATAGTGTATAGGGGGACGCTCAAATCATTTTCGTTTGGTAAGTTTGATGTCGGTTATCTAGAAGATAAAAATGATCCAAATAGTAATAACAGTATTACCAAGGATGCAATTAAGACTATTGATCCAAAAGCTTCTACACTTTCATCTATTCCTGAAAAAGATTTTTATGGTCATGATGTTTATGGAGATATTCGATTCAATCCAAATGAGACGTGCGGAGGTCCGTTACTTCTCTGGCGTTCACACAATACGTATAGCCGTACATACCACAAAACCGTTATTGTTCGTGATATAAAAGATCCCGACAAAGCCGCTCTCGAAGCAACTAAAAATGCTACCACGACATCAGGCTCTACTGGCACTACTACGACTCAAGGTACTTCAAATACGACATCATCAGGCGCTAATAGCTCCGCAAGTTCTGCAGATACTGCTGCAGCTGATCTGGCTACGTGGCAGGCCGATGGAGATGCAGACGGAATTCCTGATAGAGCCGATGACGATCACGGTGAAGTCTTTCAAGTGAATACATCAGGAAACAGCACTCAGATTAGCGTTAGTCTCGGGAAGATCGATAGCGTGATTGATGATATTGCAAAGGGCGTTAAGGACTTCTTGTCTGGTCTGAGTTGTGGTTTTGGAGATGCAGGATGCATATCTATGCCTATTAACTGGGCAGCAAATATACCAGGTAATACTATTACTGCTCTTGGCTTTGCTCTTCCGGGGGCAAATCAGCCGCCTATTGCTTGTTATGATGATGTCCGTTGCGGTTATCCTATATTTTCTGCACCGACGACATCATGTGCTGCTTGTGAATATGAATGTGCTGAATGGCCTCCATGTTCTGAGGGTGCTGGAGGTTGATTTGATTATCATGGTGGCAGTATAGGCTGAGCTTCTGCACCTGCTTGATATTATTTTGCAGGTGACGGGATAAGTACTTTCCGTATTTTTATAGGGGCTACTTTGACTGGGGCTATTGCTGAGGTCATGTGTTTCGGTGAAAATAATGCTATAGCAAATCTTCCAGGCATGTATCCGCTCAATTTTGATGGAAATTGTATTTTTGCTACACAACCTCTGACACAATGTAGCGATGATGGTGCAAATGAAGATCCCCTTATTACTGAATCTGATGTTTCATCAGAGATTAATAATGATAATAGTAGTAGTGATGGTGGTAACAATAACTCTGGAAGTAGCTTTACAAATGCTGATAGTTGCGGTTTTTATGAGCCTATCAATAGTTACCCCGTTGACCTCTCTGCTTCTGCGAGTCAGTATCTCTCTCAGTCAACTGATACCAATGCGAGTAACCTCGAAGCGGCGATTTCGACATATAGTGACATTATCACAAACACTGAAGGGTCTACTGATAGTGGTCTCTATTTGGCTACTTCTTCACCTGACACGAGCTATTCTCGTCTGAATGGTGTGAGAGGTTTATCATTTAATGGAAGTGGTTCGGGTACTGGTATGCTTCAGATATCGCTCGATGGTACGAGTTTGAACCTCCGTAATTTTGGCAAAGTTCTCGATATCAATCTCCGAAGTATTAAGGCATTTCCGAATTTTATCATGGATTGGTATCATCGTCAGATGGATGAAATTATGGCAAGTATCGGACACCTTCCTGATATAAAAATATTTTTACCTGATTTTTCATCAATTTCTGATTCTGGATGGATATCATCATTTGGCTCTGGTTTAAAGAATTCATTTTCTAATGGATCTTCTCGTGCAACTGCTACATCCGGAACAGGAACTACATCCGGAACAGGAACTACATCCGGAACAGGAACTACATCCGGAACAGGAAC
>OZ246415.1:773987-832157 GCA_965231115.1 uncultured Candidatus Peribacteria bacterium | reverse complement strand
ATCCGGAACTGGAACTACATCCGGAACTGGAACTACATCCGGAACTGGAACTACATCCGGAACTGGAACTACAGGAGGCACTACCAACCAAAGCGCTCTCAAGACCGCAAGTAACGCCGTGAGAAAATGATGGAATAGTACATTTGGATTTGTGAGTGACGGCCTCAGTACTGTTTGAAATACTGTCAGCAAAGGGCTGTGATATGCCGATAGTGCAAAAAATGCGGCAACATGATTTATCAAAGAAAAAACAACTGGTATTCAAAATGCTTTTGAATATCTCGGCACTCTCCCTATTATCGATGTCCATCCTCAGACAATTAATTTTGAAATTCCATGGATTGGTAAACAAGAAGCACAGGCTTGGCTTGTCCGTAATCAAGCCGTTCTCGATGCATGGAAAAATCTCCCAACAAGTGCAGTAAACAGTGTTAATACTGGTCCGATTATCAGCAGTATTCAGACAAATATAGAGATAGTGAGGAGCTACCTAGACCTCCCAGAAAAACTCCAAAACCTTTTCTACATAAAAGAAAAAATTCTCTACGGTGTTATCCAAAATATTCAGGCAGTCCAGAATCTCATGGGTGGCTGGCTCTATAATAATGGTTTACGATTCAAAGCTTGGGTAGAGGTCTATATTCTCGTTACAAAACTCTGGGATTTATGGCAGGTTCTCGTTGATGTATTTAATGATTATGAAGCAGAATGTGGAGTATGTCGAAATGAGAGATGGAATCTCCAGCATTGGCTCTGGATTATTATATCCATGATTATTCCGCCTATTCCAGTTATTCAGATGCCACGATGGCCTGATATAGAGCTCGATTTCTCAGACATTGATCTTTCCCTTGATATTGCTTACCCCGTCTTTAATCTCTCATTTTACCCCGTTACCCTTCCTGATGCTCCAGTCCCTACTATCAGCTGATTCAATGTCGGTCCTATGCCGCTTTTACCGAGAATTCCAGATCTCAATATTGATATAAATATTCCAGTCATACAGCTTCCAAAACTTCCTGATCTTCCACCTCCACCAAAGATACCAGAGCTTTCACAAGCCATCACGATTGTTCTCAAGATATTTAAACTCATAGTCCTCATTATGTGTCTCTACAGAAAGATTCCTCTTTCTCCAGAGTGGTTTGTGGGAACAAAAGTTGCTCATAAAACTGAGAGACAAGGCTATTTACCGTTTGATTTCTTGGATTATGGACTTCCGTCAGTATCTATGGAATGGATTGATGCAATACGTGTTTCCACCCATGTGAAACTCAAGTATGATATAGACTATATCACAGATACACTTAAATCTGCCCTCGAACCTTTTACCAATTTCCCACGCAATCTCTATCGATATTCTGGTTCAAATTCACCAAGCGTAAACATAGATATAAATCCTGATACAGGGGTAAAAACAACCACAACGGCTGACTTTTCTCAACTTCCTGACCTCATAGCTCAACTCTATAATCCAGATATAGCTCCTTCTGTATCGGTAGATGTTGCTTCTGAAAAACTTGGCACCATGGTTTCAGCAATGGATATTACTCCTTTGCGAAAAACTCAATTACTTGCATTGCTAAAGACAAATATTTCAGATATCCCAAACAATGACGTTCAGGAAAAATTCCAAAATCGTTTCAATATAATTCAAAAAGCGCTCGCAAAAGACATGGAAGAAAATAAAGCAACTCTTTCTGATATAGCTGCATGGCGTGAAGGTAAGAAAAAACCAGAAGAAATAGCATTAATAAAGCAATGACTACCAGGTGTCGCACATTTAGCTCAGGGGAATTCATGAACAAGTTCTCATTTTCTCTCTCTCGAGAGTGGGATACTTAATCCTCTTGCTGATTTTACTCATAAAATAAGTACGAATACTATTCCTGCTCTCGCTGTATCACCTACGCCAGATGTCGTGAGTACTCCAGGTACTCAAAATAGCTTCTCAGATAAAGCGCCAGACGTTACTAGTACGACACGTACACGCTGACTCTATGTCACTCAGGGCGCCACAACGCAGAGGCTTATTGATTATACCGAGGCTCTTGATGGAAAAACAAAAATATATGCTATAGATGACGATAAGGATGGAGACCAAGATGTGTACTATTCACTCGGAGATAAGATTTTTAGAAAAGAAAATTACCTCAAATCACCATCAAAATACCATATTTCTGATGCTCCAAAAATCTACGATGTTGCTGATATTTACAATGATTTCTTTGGATCTAAAACTCAAAATATCGAAAAGATCCCATACGATGGTCAAGTCCATATATCTGAAGGAAATTCATATTCTCGTTTAGGACTTAATTTCCTCACGCGAAAAGATAATAATCATTTCAAAATTTTCCTTTTTGACTCTCTCTTTAAGAGAAATATTCAGGATGCAAATTATGTCGTTGATATAATGCCAAAGGGGTCAACGAGTGTAGAGAAAAACTCCATACAGACTGTTCCACATATAGCCAGTGCGGAATGAAAGGTAACAATAAAAAATAATACACTCTATCGTACGCTCTTGCCAGGAGGGAAGTATATAGATGCTGATTGAAAAACTCAAAGCCTCTCTGCTGATTTTGTTATCAGATCAGCCCAGTCTGGATACACAAAAGAGACAACTTCACTTCGTGTGTCTAAAAATGGTATTTCTCAGGACTATGTGCTTCAATCAGGGCAACGAATTATTTTTGCAGATGATAGTAATGTGAGTGTGACTCGAGGGTCTCTTCTCCTTTTTGCCTCTACAACGCAAACAAGATGAGTTGATATGAGTGACCGAGGTTTGCCCCTTCTGCCTGGTGATGAAATACAGACATGAGATAATGGTCGAGTGACTCTATCGTTCCCGGATGGCACCGAAACTATTCTTACTCAAAATCAACATTGGTCTTCAAGCGAATATACTCCAGGAGTTTGAGTTCAGGATATTTCACTCCCCGTTGATCCACATTGGTACTATGTTTCTATTGAAGATACTCGTAGTATACAGGAGGTACGTCTCCCAAATCATACACTTTTTGATGCATACACTCGGACATCTGACGGTGCTATAGTAGCTCAGATTCCGAGGGAAATATCTCTCGATATTGATAAGCCAACAGAGGTAGATTTCCAGCAATATTTCCCAACGGACATAATATCTCAGGTTGAAATATTCAAGCTCCCAAGCTCTGAATGGAGGAGAGTGGGGCCTACGAAAATTGCTTTTGAAATGCAAAAAGAAAAAACAGAAATACTTATTCGTATCACAACAAATGGTTTTGTTCGAGACTATACTACAAACCTTGTCACACAGATCCCGAAGCTTGCTATCAATACTATCGACACAAATCGTACTATCTCTGGTACTCTCTCAAGTCCAGTCGTTTCCCCAGTTGGCATACAATCATTTTTGTGAGACAGAAGTTGGACATTGAATTCTGGTGCTTCTGTGAAGGATACGCTGTTCTCAGCTTCTTTTGCCAATACGATACCATCGTTTGATATATCAAATGGTACCACCAATGTTATGAGTATAAACCGTAATACATGAGCTACCACTCTCAATGCTTGAGTGAGTATGTCTCCATATATTGTTTTGGGCAAAAATTTCGGAGTCGTTGTCTCTGATTCACAAGGTAAAAAGTTGCAAATGAATTATGCATTAGAAAAAGTAAATTTTTCTCAAATTTCCGCACTTTCTGAAATCGTAAAATCAGGCGTATATATTATTGGTTCTGCTTTGCGACTTGAGCCTGCAACTCTTTTGGATAAAAGTATGTCTGGCGGTGCCTATATCACTGACACGGCTTATCGTCCTCTTCTGGCAATCGATGCTCAAGGAGTTATCAGATATCTCGACTCAAACATCAAATGGTCTGTAAGTTCAGAGGGGGGTAATCTTATATTTACACTCAAATCAAACAATAATTCAGAGCTTGGCAAGATTGTCTTCCGTGGAGACATGATAACGACTTGGCAATCAAAATAATTATCAAAAACCTTATAATTTTGATAATGAACTAAGGTCTAAACCTTATTAGTTATTTTCAGATATATATTTTTTTGTATCGATTATTTGGCCACCGATATCCAGCCATACATGATATTCACCTGGAGAGTGTTTCTCAAGAATATTTTTTATTTCCAGTAGAGTTTCCTTTGGTGTTCAAAAGGGGAGCAGTAGGGTGATTTCTTTTTCTTTTAAGAGGCATTTATATTTTTTCTGGAGCGTACTAAAAGGGACTTCTTTTTTTTGTTCGCTTGTTTCTGTATTTTCTTCATCACCAAATATGCCTTCATTTTGAGCTGCCGTGCGGAGATCAGAAATTGTCGATCTTTTTACCTGGTCTGCCTCGATAGATATTTCTTTCATCTCAACCTTACAATTGAGTCTTCCTTTGACGAGGACTATTTCTCATTCTTTGAAGAGATGGGCCACTTGATTATATGCTTTTGGAAAGACAATTGCCGTAAATTTCCAACCAGTACTTGAGCACATAACGATAAGCATGTTATCTCCCTTTTTTGTTTGAATTTTTCTTATACTATCGACATACCCTATGACTTGTACTATAGGTTTTTCTTGTTTCTCTTTTTTTACTTCCTCTTCTATTGGGGGGGCATCTGGACTCTCTTTTTCTTCGGGAGCAGTTATCTCACCGCCATCACTCACTTCTGCATCAAGCATAGGCTCTTCTGTGATTGTTTCCTCCAGTGTCTTTAGGAATTCCTGTACCTTTGAGAGACCGATGGATTTTTTCTCGATATAACGTTTCAGTCCGTCGAGAGGGTCTCCAGAAATGCTCATACCGATAGCATTTCTCTCTTCTCGTATTTTTTCTTCAAATGTGAGAGCATCTCCATCTTGGAGTATCAATCATCCGCCATTATTGCTTGAGTCCCCGAGATCAAACATGTCCATTTGTTTTGTACTTGTCTTGTGTTCTACTTCACGCAGATAGCCAGCCATGCGTTCCATATTGGCGAGCATGTGCCCACGCTCTCCGAGCGTATCCATGGCCCCACTTTTGATAAGTGCATCGAGAGTTTTTTTATTGATAACATCAGAGCCAGTTCTCTGTACGAAATCTTCGAGTGATACATATGGTCTCTCTTCACGACCCTGTAATATAGTCCCGATAGGGCCATCACCGACTCACTTAATTGCTTTGAGTCCGAAACGGATTTTTGTCTTATCGATGTACGTAAAGTGTCTGCGAGATTCATTGACGTCTGGGACGAGAACTTGGATTCCTTTTGATTTTGCCTCATTGATCTCGAGTACTATGCGATCAGTATCATCTTCGTCCGATACCATGAGTGCTGTCAGAAATTCAGTAGGGTAGTAGGCTTTGAGATAGGCTGTTTGATATGCAATCATCGAATAACAAGCAGCGTGTGATTTGTTGAAACCGTATCCTGCAAATGGTTCAATAATGTCAGTAAAAATATAGGTAGCAAGTTTTTCACTGTGCCCGAGTTTTGTCGCCGCTTCGATAAATTTTCCTTTTTGTTCGTCCATGAGTTCCTTGATTTTCTTACCCATAGCACGACGGAGTATATCGGCTTCACCAAGCGAAAATCCCGCAAAGGCTTGGACGATCTGCATGATCTGTTCTTGGTAGACAGCGATACCCTGTGTGAGTTCGAGAATTTTTGCGAGAGATTCGTGAGGATACTTTACTTTCTCTCGACCGTGTTTTCTCTTAATATATGTCGGGATGTAGAGCATTGGACCTGGCCGGTATAGTGACACCATAACAATGATATCTTCGAAATTATTTGGTACCAGTTCCTGGAGGTAGCGCCGCATACCAGCGGATTCAAACTGAAATATACCGGTCGTGTCACCCTTTGCAAAGACATCAAAGACTTTTTGATCGTCCATAGGAAGCTTGTTGATATCGATTTTTACACCATGAGTATTCTCGATAATTCTGAGGGCACGATCGATGATTGTGAGGTTTCGTAGTCCTAAGAAGTCCATCTTCAAAAGCCCCAGTCCATCGAGAGGATAGGCAGAAAATTGTGTCACGATTGCGGTTTCATCTTTTGGTGGATGCTGGAGAGGACAGAAGTCTGTCATCGGACTCGGGGCGATGATAACAGCACACGCATGGACACCGAGTTGTCGTACTGTTCCTTCGAGCTTCTGAGCATTCGTAATGAGCTTGTTGTGAAGGGGATTATTGTCGATGGTTCTTTTGAGGTCGGGATTTTCTTTGATAGCGTCTTCGATGGTGATGCCAGGACGAGCCGGGATGAGCTTCGCAAATTGATTCATCTCAGCGAAAGGAATACCCAATGCACGGCCGACGTCTTTGACCGCCGCACGAGCCGCAAGTGTACCAAATGTACAGATTTGCCCAACCTGATCATGTCCATATTTCTCACGGACGTATTCGATGACGCGTCCACGCCCCTCATCAGAGAAGTCGATATCGATATCAGGCATGGAGACACGGGCAGGATTCAAAAATCGTTCAAAGAGGAGCTGATACCGAAGGGGGTCAATATTAGTAATGCCCGAGAGATAGGCGATGATGGCTCCAGCGGCAGATCATCGTCCGGGCCCCACGGGAATATCGTGCTCTCGTGCCCAGCTGATAAAGTCGGCGACGATGACGAAGTATCCATCAAATCCCATAAGGTGAACGACGGCGAGCTCGTATTCGAGACGATCAAATATAGATTTATATTCTTCGGAGAGATTTTTATAAATGATTTCTTTTTTGTCATTTCTCCATGTTTTTGGCAGCTCGAGCAGGTCTGCTGGGGAGAGTTCTTTGAGTGTGGGGATTTCTGCTTTTATTTCTTTGTGAACACATTCGATAATATCCGATTCAGAAAGCGTAAAACCATACCTCCTATTGAGCCCCTCAAAACAGGTCCATCGGAGAAGCCATTCTTGGTCGGTGAGTGTTTCAAAATCAGAAGGATATGATTTTTGGTAATTTTCTTTTCTGATTTTTTCTTTTTCGTTGAGGGTGTAGGTTGGGAGGAGGGGTTTGCCATGAGGGATATCTATATCAATCATGTCAGCGATTTTGAGCGTATTTTCACACGCTTCTGGTGCGTAAGCAAAAAGTTCTCTCATTTCTTCAGCTGGGCGGAGTGCGTAGTTCCCATCTATGAGTGTCTTTCTGTCTGGATCATCGAGTCTGCGGCCACTTCCAATACAGGAGAGAAAATCCTGAGCCTCAGCATCATCGACACGGGCATAATGAACATCATTTGTCCCGATCAGAGGTACGCCCGAGAGTTTACTGAGTTCGACGAGTTTTTGATTGTAGGCGCCCTGTGATCCGCGATCTGGATGCTCACCTATTTCGAGGTAGTAGTGATCTTTTCAGAAGACGTTTTGGTAGTATTTTATTCGATCGAGAAGGAATGCATTATCCTTCCCCGAGACGACATGTTGAGCGAGTTCGCTCGTCAAATCTCCCGAGAGAGCTATCGTGTCTGGAGCGTATTTTTCGAGCGTTGCAAAATCTATTTGCGCTTTTGAGCCGACATTACCATCAAGGTAGGCTTTTGTGGTTAGTTGTATGAGGTTTTTGTATCCATTAAAATTTTTAGCAAGAAGAATCAGGCTATAAACTTTTGCGTCGCGAGCTTCATATTTTTGACCCTGTTCGCAGATAAATACTTCCACCCCGATAATAGGCTTGATACCTTTTTTCTTACAGAGGAGATAGAATTCAAAGGCTCCATGGAGATTGTCAGTATCAGTGATAGCGAGTGCTGGCATACCCAATTCTTTTGCGCGTACGACAAAAGCCTCTGGATCACCGAGACCCTGAAGAAATGAGTAGTGTGTATGAAGATGGAGATGGACAAATGACACCCAGAGACTCTATAAAAAAACCCATGAATTGCAACTCTTCATCGCTTTTTGTCTGGAGATTGTACAAACCGAAAATCTCCTATAATTCATCCTATGATACACACTGCTATTTACCCCTCTCTCTTGGCTCTCGCTGAGAGAAAACAAGACTGGAACTCTGAAATCGAACGAGTTGCATCTATCTCCTCTGGTATTCACTACGATATCGGTGATGGAGCATTTGTGCCTTCTTTTATGCTCTCTATGGAGGATATAGGGCTCGTTCATTCTCCTCTTCCTGTTGATGTACATATCATGGTTCAGCGACCATCCGAATATATACCAAAACTGCTGACATTCGCATCAGTATCGGCTATTGCATTTCATGTTGAGTGTGATGAAGATATTCACGAAACCATTCAGACACTTAAAAATGCAGGCAAAAAAGTCGGTCTTGCCATTCTCGACACGACACCTGCCGATCATCTCGACCCCTACATTCTCGAAATCGATTATGTCATTGTCATGACCATCAAAGCGGGCTATGCGGGCAATCCATTTATGCCAGAAATGATCTCAAAAATAGAAGAAATTCACCATAAAAGACCAGAATTACCTATCGTCGTCGATGGGGGAATAGGAGAAAAAACACTTCCTCTCTGTGCCGATGCTGGTGCGACTCGTGCAGTGATGAGTTCGGCACTATTTTCAGGGAAAGATACGAGTTGGCTCCTCTAAAAATTCCTAGGCTTGAAGGGCTTGACAAATAAATTTTCGCGATATAGTCTGCGCGAATTTATTTTTAAGCTATTTTTTATGCAATTACAGTCATTACCGTCAACAGAATGAAAGTCTTCAATCCTTCGTCGTTTTCCGGCCTGAATCAATAATATTATTTTCTGTGTTCTTGCCTCAACCCAGCTCATATTTGCTCAAGATGATAACAAAGCTGGGCACAATTCACATGATAAAGCTCAGCACGATAAGATTTGTCTCACCGGAGAGAATGCTTTTTCAGAAAATACTATCATGGATCAGGGGAATATTGCAGAAGGGTTATTTACTATAAATGCTCTTCATGCTCATGCACAAATAAGCGATACTCTCTCGGCAGCTGCCTTTGCTCATATTATTCAACCATTTGATCATAGGACATCTCTTCAGAAGGAGAATAAATTTTGAGCCTCTCTTTCGTGGGAACCTACATGATCCACGACAATTACTCTCGGTGCTACTTATTTTGAAGAAGAGTCAGATAATCCACATACAACAACAGAAACAACACAGCACGATGATGGTCACGGACACGTATCTACGGAAACTCATTCACACACAAGCATAGTGAGCCATGAAGACAGGTACTATGGTTTTAATCTCGAGCTTGCACAAAAAATTAGTAAACATGTATCGGGGACACTTTTTGCTGAGATGGATGAAGATCAATCACCAGCATGAGATGAGCCTCGTTTTGGTTCTGAACCAGGAAAGGGGTATTTCGTACGAGCAGGTGTTTCTTATAATGATGCTCATTTCGGTCCGTTTATTGCTGATTTTTGAACTGGTATCACTTGGACGGAAGGAGATAGATCAGGGCAATGAACTTTTATTGACTTACAGGCTGCAATCAAACTTCCTATCCATAAAAAATTTGAGCTTTTTCTCCGTTGTAAAGGAGTTGCACCAATTGCCAATCGTACGAGCCAAAGTGAAAGTGGTTTTATGGTTAATGCAGGTGCCGGATTTACTTTTTAGTGTTATTATTTTTTAATTTTTTTATATGTGATTCAGAAATTATACATCTCAACCCGGAGATACGCGAGATGCAGTTAAGGGTGCTATTTGATTTCTTGCTGACTGTGCTTGGTCTAGCAAGACTGTTCGTCTTTGTCTTGCTATGGCAGCAACCACAGCCCTTATTTTAGCTACTACAAAAGAAGAAAAAAGGCTTGCTCCGGCATCGGAAGTCCTCATGGGGACACCTGGTACATGAATCCTAGGGGGCACTCTTCAATATCTCCTTGATCCCCATAGACAATTTATGGAGATGCAAAATATAGAAGAGAGAGGAAAATAAAATAATTTACCCTTTTGCCTCCAGCCAGTTTTTTCCGATGCCCACCTCGACAGCCATAGGGATATCCCAGCTAACAATATTCTCCATAACTTCATGGAGTATTTTTTTGATTATTTCTGCTTCTGAATCTGGACACTCGATGACGAGCTCGTCATGGACTTGCATGATGAGGTGTGCTTGGAGATTTTTTGTTTTGAGCTCTTCTGAGATTTTTACCATGGCGTATTTGAGAATATCGGCGCAGGTTCCCTGAATTGGCATATTCATCGCTTCGCGTTTGGCTTGTTCACGCACAATAGAATTTTTATCGGAGAGACCTTTGATAGTTCTTCTTCGTCCAAAAAATGTTTCAGCATAGCCGACCTTTTGTGTCTCTGTGACGATGTGATCGAAATATTCACGCGTAGCAGGGTAGAGTCAGAAAAATCGATCGATATATACAGCGCATTCTGCCGGAGCTTTACCAAGCATCTTTGAGAGGCCAAATGGTGTGATGCCGTACATGACGCCAAAGTTCACTGTTTTTGCCATACTTCTTTCAGCTTTTGAGATATCTTCTTTCTCAAAGAGAACCTTTGCTGTTTCCATATGGAGATCCTTGTTTTCTTTGAGAGTTGAGAGCATCTTCTCATCGCCAGAGAGGCAAGCGAGGATGCGTATCTCTATCTGAGAATAATCGGCGACGACATATGACCAGTTGTTTTGTTGCGGTCGAAAGGCTTTTTTGATTTCATCACTCCATGGATCACCTGCTGGTATATTTTGGAGATTTGGATCATTGGAGCTCATGCGTCCAGTGCTGGCTCCCAATGTATCATAGCTACTATGAATGCGCCCGGTAGAAGGGTTGATATACTTGAGGAGTCAGCGGACATATGTCCCCAGGAGCTTGCTCGCGTGTCTGTGTGTCAGGATATCTCGACATATTTCATGGTCTTCAGCGAGTATGGTGAGGGTCTCTTCATCGACGCTCCATCCAGTTTTTGTTTTCTTCAGAGGTTTGATTCACATGGTCTCGAAGAGGAGTTTCTGGAGCTGGAGAGGGGAGGCGAGATTGACGACAGTGTCACCAGTTTGCCCGGCTACTTTTGATTCTATTTCTTGAAGTATTTTTGTGAGTTCTTGTTCGAGATTTTCTAGGATGGACTTATCGACAAAGACTCCATAGACCTCCATCTTTGCAAGGACCTGAGACACTTTTGACTCGAGCTCTAGTATGGGATGTTTGACTACTTGATTTTCGATAGACCACATCGATCCTGCTACTGTCGAAATGTCCGATGTATCTATCGTGTATTCTGTTGCTTGTTCAAAAAAATTCCCATAGGATCAGTTGCGGAGATGGGGTTGAAAAAGATGGTTTTCGATACGAAAATCGCGAATCATAGTGTGTTATTTACCATTCGCTATCTCTTCGAAAACAGCGTCGAGTTCTTTTGTGACTTCTTTTGTTTCTGGTTTTGCTGTCGAGAGTTGTGCTCTATGTGGTTTGGTTGATGGATTTTTTTCAGGAATCTTTTCAGCCTCATTGCTCATTGATGGTGGCGCTATGTTCTGCGTCTCTTCTTTTTCAGAAGATGGCGCTCATCAGCAGGAAATGAGTAAAAGGGGAAAGATGAGAAGAATTATTTTTTTCATAGAAGGATGTGCTTTTTGAGTATACTTTTTTTCGTGAAAATTCAAAAAATTTTGCACAATTCTCCTTTTACCTATAATCACGCTAGCTCTACTGAAAATATGCACTCGTAGCTCAGCTGGAAGAGTACCGGTCTTCGAAACCGAGGGTCGCAGGTTCGAGCCCTGCCGAGTGCACCATATTTTACCAAACAGGTCTCGAACCCTAAAGGGTTGACTTACTTTGCCATTCAGGCAAAATTCCCCTTCCGAGTACACCATATACATTTATAAAAACTCAGGCTTTTGCCTGAGTTTTTGTTATTTTTTCAAAAATGAGAGAAAGTATTGCGACTATTCTTTTGGCTTTATTCATCGTCCTCTTGGCATTTCTCCATCATGGATTACGGCTTCGGAATGGAGGAGTCGCGCTGCTTCTCTTGAGCCTCGAACTTTTGGAGCGCTCTGCTGTATCATCTCAGATTCAAATTTTTCGAGTACAGTTTTTCTGAGTCACTTCTTTTTCCATTCAGATCCAGGCTTGCATGCAGCATAAATCTCGCGAGCTAACGCGAGAGCATCAAGGAGTGCTCGATTGGCTCACTGTCATTTGAATGGACTCATAGGGTGTGCTGCGTCACCAATAAGTGTCGCATTTCCTGCATTTTTCAAATGTTCTGCTACGAGTACTTCTCTATCATAGACAGGGTATCCTGTTATTTTTGAAGGGGGAGTAGCTGAGAGAATTTGTGGAATTGGATCATGCCATTGAGCTCGACGAATTGCTTCTTGTTTGAGCGCATCGGACCCTTTATGACTCAGCTCTCTGGCTTCATCTTCTGGCATGGGGAAGCTCATCTGCCACATGATTTCATCGTGTGAAAAGGGCATCATATACATTCTCTCGTGGCCATTCACGGTCTGAAATACAGTTTCTGAATCCAATAAAGAATTCTTCGTGCCGATAAGTTCGCTTAAAGAGCAGATGCCTAAGATGACAATGTAGCCAGTGTAACACAGAGGATTTATTTCTTCACTCAAGAGCAGTCCTCGCACTACACTTCGAATGCCATCAGCACCTACCACGAGATCTGCTTGGGCTTTCTCTGTTTTGTTATCTGCCTGAAACACGAGCCCTATCCTTCCATCATTATTTTCTGAAAAATGTGTCAACTGATGTCACCACTTGACCGAGTCACATTCACTCAACTGTGCGAGTAATTGCATTCTGAGAGATTGACGGGGAATGTGTACATTTTTTTGTTTTGGCTTTTTATCGCTTGTTGTTTCTTTTTTCTTTCCCCATTCACCAATCACTTTACCATCAGTATTATGTACGAGATGCCTCGTGGTCCTGATCACATCCTGGAGTCAGGAGATCCCAAAACTCTCCATTGCCTTGTTGGCTTGTTGGAGGGTGAGTCCGTATCCTTGTGATCGAGCGTCAAAACTGGTGTCTCGTTCGTACAAAGTAAAAGGAATACCTCGATGAAAACAAGCTACAGCCAGTGCTACTCAACCAATTCCGCCACCGATAATCGCAACATGTGGATAATTGGTATTGATAGGTGCAGCACAATCAGAGGAGATGAGTCCAGACCCCCTGCAATTATCACAGATTCCTATATGGCCCTTTGGTTGAGCTGGCGGTTGTCATATTTTCCCTGCTTTTTCGTATTGCATCAATTCTTTTTCATACCAACGTCTTGCTTTATTGGAGAGTTTTTGCGTCCTTTTACCGACCCCATCACACTTGGGGCAGGTGTTCCAATTGTTTATTCTTGTGCTAATTATATTTCAAGGCTCTTTTGATGACATATGATGAGGCAAGTGAATGAGAGTTATTCTTAATTGTAGTTAAAAATAGATTCCTCGCTATTTTTTAAAAAACGCCCATTCGGGCGTTTTAAAATATTATATTTTATTGTAATGGGGGCGCTACAGGTCCTGGAGATGATGGTAGTATAACATTTGGTAAAGTATTTCCTCCTGCAGATATGCCTGTTTGTGTAGTTTGTGAGGTTGTAATTCATACCTCAGTATAACCAGTAGGAATTTGCGTTTCTGTTGGTGAGACTGGAGGATTAGTTATCATCTCTGTTTTTGGTTCAGAAAGACCTTGAGGTTTTGTGAGGGCTGTTCCATCTGTAATGCTTCACTCTGTTGGTACTGGTACTTCAGTTGTAGTAGGCTTAGGATTTTTAACGACCTCTGTATGAGGAGTTGATTTTCCTGTTACTTCTTTCAATATTCCTTTCCATCCATCCCGCAGTTCTCATAAAAACTTCTCTACCCCAGTTTGTTTTTTGCTCATTGCTTCAGCTGGCGAGGTTACTTTTGTCTCTGTTAGAGTTACCAGAGGTTTCTCTATGGTTGGTGTTTCTGGTGATGATTGTCCGTCTGCCATAGTATGGTTGGTTAAATAATTGGCTATCTATATATAACCATATTTTTCCTCTCAAATCAAATATTTCTATTTATCTGAGGTCACTTCGCAATACAATAGAGAAATGTGATATATTCAACTCAAAAATTATGCCGAATGGTATTATACAAAGTATTTTCCATCAAAAAAAACGCTTTACGAGAAACTCCTTTCTCGAACAGATGAGGCCGAATTAGCCGATCGTGTTATGATGGATTTATGAGGGCTTATTCTAGAGGATAAGGTTATTGAGAGTCGCATCCATAATTATCTTTCTGCGGGAAAAACAGCACGCTACATCCGTACAAAATTACTCCAAAAAAAATTTGATATATCTCTCGTTGAGAGATTTCTGTCTGAACAAGATGATATCTTCAAAAATCCAGAAACCTATCGTTTTCAGATTGAAAAAACTATCGAAAAATGAGAGAGAAAATGAGTCTCAAAAAAAGCCCTCTCGTATGAACTTTCTATGAAATATTCCGAAGCCCGTGATCTCATAGCTGAATTACTTGCTGACTACGATGATCGTGAAATTTTGAATAAAAAAGCTCCTGAGTTACTGCGTAAGTATTCTCAGGAGCAGGTTCTCTGAAAGCTTTCCCAGAAAGGCTTTCAAATGAATGATATTTATGCTGTTTTGCGACGTCGGTAGGTGATATATGCACCCATGCCAATTGCAACAAAGATGAGGAGCGGAAGGAAAGGGCCTGTTTTTATTTCCGTCATGATATCGACCTGGATAGTCGTGCTACAACCATTTTCTCCACCGTCACCGAGATAACAAGTTGCATCGTATACGCCTCGTTCAGGGAGAACCATCGACATATCACAATCATACAGTGTTTTCCAGAGTTGTCCGTCTTTATTGATTTTTATCATACATTGCTGAGAGCCAGTAGTCGATCGACAGCTGAGATTTGTATAAAGAGGTGCTCCGCCATATTGGGCGCTACTCTGGAGAGTACAGACTCATTCTGGTTTATTTTCTCGGACAGTTATATTTCTCTGACAATTTGGCTGTACTGTTCTATCACCATCTCGGAGACAGACGACTGTATAGATACCTGGATTGGTACCAAAAGTGAATTGTCCATTTGGATTCTGGAGAGTATTGATGACCTGACCATTTTGCATGAGGAACATGCGATAGCCACCATTTGGAGAACAGACGACATTCATCTGATTACCGTTTTGTGCTATTTGAATATTTTCACAGGTAGCTGGTGCATTTCAGAAGGAAATACGAGTTGTATCACAGGCATTGACTGTATTACCAGAAGTAGTTCCTCGTCCACTTGTACAGACGCGGTTTTCATTACCAGGGAAAGTATTTTGATCTGCACCAGGTCTATTACAAACATAAGTGAAGCTTTCTCCTGGGTCGAGACGACCATCACGATTTCCAGCTGAAAGTATCATACCGACTGTTTCGCTTGCATTTCGATTACATTCAGGAGCGAGGGGATCGTTGAGTGTGATGTTATCGAGTGGTTCTGGACCAGGATTTCGGACGAGAACAGTAAACTGTGCTAAACCTCCAGTCTGGACCTGTTGTTGATCATCGTGATTATCGTTGTCGTCCTTTACTACTTCGATTTTTGGGTAAGTGATATTTGGTGTAATAGTAACATTTTTTTGACAGTTCTGAGATGTGATATTGTTATTTACAAAACAGACAAATGTATGTGTACCGTTTCCGACCGTGACAGATCCTGTCGCACTTGTACCAATCTGTGTTCCATTGAGATTGACTGCATAGTTGGTGATGTTGCCACTTCCTGAACATGCGTAGTAGACTGTATTTCCAGAAGTTGTGAGCGTGAGATCGTTACATGTATTATTCGTGACATTTTGTATGAGAACTGGTGTTGTATCAGTACTGTTTACGGGAGCATTTGAGATATTTCCTTGTGCATCTACTCGGGCCGAATTGGTGTAGTTGGCTGTCGTGTTGCTTCTGTCACAGGTATATTCGAAGTATTCATTTGGTTGTAAAAGTGCATCATTATGATTTCCTGAGCCGCCCATCGTGAATCCACTCCAAGTTCCTGGAATAGAAGAGGGAAGCGTTACGCTACCTCCACAATTTGGAGCAATGCTGTCACTGAGTACGAGGTTTTTGAGGTCTTCTGTACCAGTATTGGTAACTCGGATTTTAAAGACTGCAATATTTCCCGAATACACCGTTTGGCTATCGTTGTTTCCTATAATTCCATCGAGGTCAGCAGGATTTGCATCACGTTTATCGATGAGAACCTGAGGCGTTACAGTCGTTCCACTATTTGTGATATTTTTCGTACATTCTGCGAGAGCATAGCCCTGATTATTTACATAACATCGTGCCGTATATGTTCCTGTTGGAGT
The DNA here is from genome assembly GCA_965231115.1 of uncultured Candidatus Peribacteria bacterium. Taxonomy (GTDB): domain Bacteria; phylum Patescibacteriota; class Gracilibacteria; order BD1-5; family JAGOOR01; genus JAGOOR01. The sequence continues at coordinate 815,861 of OZ246415.1, read as the reverse complement.
AGCCGGGATTGTTACTGAACCTGTGGCAGTAGAAAATGTCTGAAGTGCTGAACCATCTGGTTTAGTAAAAGCGACACTATAATTTGTGACATTGTTTCCTGTACAAGTATATGTCACAGGTCCTCCGTCTGTGAGTGAGAGGGGAGAGACTGTGAGTCCTGTACAGAGAGGCTCTGCAACTGTTGTGTTTGTGACCGTTTTTTTACAAATATCTGGTGTTGATACTTGGTTATTTACGTAACATTCGACATTATAAGTTCCAGTCGGTGTGGCTGGGAGTGTGAGTGATCCTACTGCACTTGTCGCAGAAGCGATGATGGCTCCACTTGGATTTTTCGCGATAATAGAATAGCTTGTTGTGTTTGTACCAGTACAAGTATACGTAATCATGCCTCCATTGGTGAGTGTTGTCGGAGAGACGGTTAGACCAGTACACACTGGGCTCACTGTTTCTGTATGACAGGTGTTACTACATCCATCACCAGAGTTTGTATTTCCATCATCACACTGTTCGCCCTTGTCTGTATCAACTGTTCCATCTCCACACCATCTACCGTAGACAAATGTACATTGTTTATGTGTTTCTGGGCTTCCGTATGGACCATTTGGTGTTTGTGGAGTAACCTGGAGTGTGTATGCCACACGGAAAAGAGGAGTATTTCTGTTTGTTACAGATCCGTGACTAACAAAACGGAAAAATTGTCCTGATTTTGTACGAATCCATGTTGAACTTTCCCCAGGATAGTAAAATATATATGGTTGGCCGCCAGCTGTTCCTGAGACGAGTGGTATTTCGTACATGTTTGAGAGCGTATCGCTCTGATTCCAGCTTGATCCATTCAATTCTGTAATACCGACACTGTATTGACCAGCTCCTGCCCAGAGATATTGCCATTGATTTGTTGAAGTATTACTCCATCTATCAGACGAGGTAATACCATCATTTTCATATGGTTTTCCTGAAGAAGTAAAACAGTATGTACAGCTGCTGGCTGCAGAACCAAAAGTAGAACACGCGGTAGGCGTATCAGCATAAGCCACACTGAGTGCAGCGATACATCCTATGATAAGTAAGTATTTTTTCATAATTTTATTTTAATATAGGTGCTGGTACTAAATTAACTCCAGCTCATGCTGGTATCTGCGATGATCAACTTGCTGATAGGCCAGAAGCTGGTGCAGTTGTTACTGATCCAGTGACTGTTTCGCCCGCCGCAACTGGCATTTCGTGTGGTGCTACCGCAGGACTATTGATAACTCCTGTGTTTGGTACTGAATTGCCTCCTCCTGGTGGTTGATAGTTAGGAGTATCAGGCGTTGAGTGTCCTTCTACTTTTCCTGGCTTCTGAGGTTCTGTTGATTTTGTTGTCCTACTTGGTGATGATTTTTTTGGTATTTGGAGCATGAGTGGTATTCGGAAATTGAGATCACTCGAGAGGTTTGTCGCATCGTAAAATCTCTGGCCAACTATATCACCGATTTGGAGATTTGAACAGTTTGGTTTGACGCCTATACGGATGAGTACTTTCTGTGGGTATCCATTTCCAGTATATGTTGCTGGTACATCAAAGTAGAATCACCCCCCCGAATAACTCTTGAGTGTATCGATATTGTTTGAATTTCTACCGGTATTGAGGAGTCATTCTCGGGCTATAACCGCACTTCTCGAAGCAGCAACTAAAGTGTTTGGATCTACGTATATATTTCGTCCGAGATTATTGATCTGAGCAGCATAGATGCTCGCAAGACGTCACTGTCCTGGTTCAGTAGAATCGAGATAACGAGAGAGTTCTGGACCATCTTGAATTTTTGATATGTCTCGGCCATATTTTTCTGTTTTTCGACCGTTAGAAGCAGTTCATTCTTGCTTGAGTACCCAGTTATTGTATTCACGAGTGTTTCCACTAGCGACTGCTTTGATAAATCTCTGGAACCCTGGAGTAGCATTGCTATCCCAGAGATATATGAGGAGATTTTTATCTCGAGCTGCATATCACTCACCACCTTCGAGATATACTTTCATCCACTTTTTCGTACTTGCTGGCATGAGGAAGTCCTTGATTTCGTCAAAATCTGCAAATCGATTCATCACTCTCAAGGCTTCTTGGTATTCTTGGCCTAGGCCTTGTCTCTGTTCATGTTCCTGGAGTTGGGCGCGACGACCATAGAGTGTTTTTAATCTCTGGAGATTTGCTATCTGTGCTCGGACATTATCTGTTTGTTTCTTGTCCCCGAGCTTAGCGATCGCTTTATCTATAGCAGCGAATTTTTTCTCAAGAGGCTGATTACTGACGATTACTTCTCTTTCAGTTTCCGTGAAGACTTCTCTGAGAGTTCTAAAAAGCCAGAAACCACCTGTTGCCTTGAATCATTCATTAGCAGCTTCTTCGTATTCCGATGCTGTGCCCTGTACCGATGCCTTGTATTTTTCGAGTGCATCACGTGTTTCTGCTCTGACACCGTTATCCCCGAGCATTCTATTGTAGCGTCCGTGCTCTCGGTCATTATCTGAGAGTATTGTATTGTAGGTTGAGCCGAAGAGTATTTTTGAGAGAGTGTCTTTGTTTGGATTTCTCACATCTGCCATCTTTATACCTGTGTTGAGAGAGCCGAGATATATAGAAGGTGATCCCATAGCTGAAGATACTGCCAAACCAAGTGCTACCTGTAAAAATGCACCGAGACGTCCAGTAAAACCTGGATCAGATTGTATTTTTTGGAGTGTTTGTTCACGTTCAGTTCCAAATGGTGTCAGGACTCATTTGAGGATTTCTTTACCAGCTCGACTCGTAGGACTTGCGCCGTAGAGACGTGTGAGTTCATTGAGATTTGTGAAATATGCTTGTAATTGGTTTTTGAGAGCATTGCCGTAACCTTTATTTGGATATTTTGCATCTATTGAGCGAATAGCCTTATTGAGGTTACTCGTCCTACTCTGAAGTAAACCAAGTAGACCACCTGTGATAAGACGACTCCCTATGTCTTTTCTCCATGCGTGCACCATTTCATTATTTATGTCCATGAATATTCTCTCATTTTCTGACGCGTTGAGCGCTTTTCACCCTTGTTCATTTATCTGTCATGTTGATTTTGTTTCTTTTGCAAAGTAATTTCATTGCGAAGAAGCTTCTTTTATAGAAGTGGGCTTTTCGCTTCTTGCAAACAATCTACCGAAAAATCCTTTTCTTTTCGGAGATTCATATTCTTGTTTGAGAGTAGCGAGTTTTTCCCGAGTGATGCCTATCTGTCTTTCAAATTCAGATCGAGCCTTTGGATTATCTTGTAAAAAACGTATCAAAGCTGTATTTTGATTTGTTTCACCTGTATATTGTCCGGCTATTCACCATTTTTTCTCATTTCAGCGAATGAGAGACTCGCGTTGACCGTAGCTTGCAACGCTTTTAAGCGCCTCTTCTGATTGGAGGTAAGCGGGTATTTCTTGAGAACTAGGCATAAGAGAAAAATTAATTCTCTACCATTTTCCCACACTTTTTATCCCGTTGCAAAAGGCTTGTATCTTGACAGTCTCATGATTTCGCCTACGAGATAGAAGCTTCAATAGACGATGACGAGCGTATTATCTCAATTTTGCACATCTGTTAGCCATTTTTTATTTATATCTGACAGATGCATGACGGTTTCTTGTTTGGTGTTTTTTCCATATTCTCAAGCGGTGAGAGCTCGATCACAAAAATTATCTATTATAAAACGTTCTCTTGCCGGTATCATGTCTGCCAGCTTCCGGGCATACCTTGGGTCTATTTGTGTCGTTCCAAAGAGAGTAATGATGTTTTTTGTCTTTAATTCTTTCACCATTTGTGCGAGTATACGTACGTTTTCAGTATTGTTTGCAGTATCTACGAGCAGATGAGGGGAGAGCCAATGAAATCTTCCAGGGTTTTCTATGTTTTTGAGACCTTCTTTGATTTTTGAGATATTGAATCATTCATCTATCAATGCTTGGAATGCAATCATGGCATTTTTTTGTTGGTGTCTTCCAGGAAGGTTTGTGAGAGGGTTTTGCTCTATTTTTGAAATCTTTTTGAGATATATTTTATTTTTCTGACAATACTCAGTGATTTGTTTGTTTTTTAGAGGAGTGTAGAGTCGTGAACCTGATTTTACTATGCCGAGTTTGTTTTTGAGTACACTGGCTCGAGTTTTTCCGAGAACGTGTGTGTGCTCGAGCGTTATCGATGTTATAAAGCAGGCGAGAGGTCGTGTAAAAATATTTGTACCATCGTATGTTCCTCAGAGTCATACCTCCACAACAGCATAATCTACTTTTTCGTCGCAAAAATAGAGCACCATGACGATCACCTGTATCTCAAAAAAAGAGAGCGGTATGCCATATTTTTTACCCAAAATAACAACTCTCTCATAATATTCATTGAGTTTTTTTTCTGTGATTTGTTTCCCATTAATTTGAAACCGTTCAGTGATATTTATAAAATGAGGAGAAGTGAAGAGTCCCACTTTTTTTCAGAGTTTTTTCCAGAGGACTTGGGAGAGCATTTGACAGACACTTCATTTTCCATTACTTCCTGTGATATGAAATACTCGAAGCGTATCCTGAGGTTTTCAGAGTATTTCCATGAGCTTCAGGACATTATCACGACCTTCTTTCATCCCTCCAGGCGTCAGGGACATCACATAGTCTATGGATGGGAAATTATACATGATTGTTTTGACTGCCATCACCGACTATGACTTTTGCATGGCGGAGAGCTTTGTCTCATCGGAGGTATCCTTTTTCCACTTCAGCCTGTATGGTGTTTTTTTCATGAGGTATTTGACTGATGACATCATGAAGATCAGGATTTACTTCCATATTTATGCAGTCCATTCGTGATATGCCAAAATCGCTGACCACTTTTTGCATTGATTTCACGATAGATTTTATACCTTCTATCCAAGTATGCGATTCAAATTCTGCTGGTATGTGCTCGAGAGAACGCTCGAGATTATCGAGAATGGGGAGGAATTTGAGAATAGTTTTATTTTCTGTCCATTCACCGATTTGTGCTGATTCTTCGCGTGTACGTCGAACGAGATTTGCATAATCTGCTTGAAGACGGAGGATCTGTTCTCTGAGCTGTGATATTTCATCAGCAACTTTTCACTGATCTCATACTGATGGTTCTGTTGTGGTAGTTTCGGATGTCTGCTCTTCTGTATTTATGCTATTGTTGAGAGGGGTATCTGAAGTATCCTGTGTCATACAAAGGTGTGATTAAAATATGGGTGTATTATTAGATGCTTTTTTTGATCTTTCTGACTATTTCTGAGAGTTTTTTCTTTGCAGTTTTTGCTGCTGGAGAAGTACCGAGTTGTTCTATGAGACTTTTCTTTTCTTCATAGATAGACTCAATATGTCCACCTATTGCATCTGTATCGAGTCCATGTTTTTTGAGAACTTCTTGTGCTTCTGCGAGTTCTTCTTTTGCGAGCTTGAAGAATTTTTCTAAATCTTTTTTCTTTGAGAGAATGAGCTTTTTATTTTCAGCTGTCCAATATTCTTTTTTTAGATCATCAAAAGCGTGCTTGTGACTCTCTATAAAGTTTTTACCAACATTCATTGCCTGATCTTTTGGGCTTTTTTTTCATTTTCAGGCTGCTTTAGTATCTTTTTTTGCGTATTTTGCTCAAACGACAAATCCAGCAAGGTAGCCCATCAGTACAAAAAACTTTTTCATAGAAAGAGAAGGAAAAAAATAACACGAACATATTAACCCAAGTCTCTTCTATTGCAAGTTTCTTTTAGAGTCTGTTTTTGAGAGAGAGATATCTATAGAGCGCTTGTGCGAGTTCTCCACGAGTGACTGCTTGATTTGGATTGAAAACATCTCCAGAAATATTGTCCATGAGAGCATTTTTGAGAGCAAATTCTGCATATTTATGTGACCAATGAGTCCAGCTGATATCTTTCCATGATTTTGTGACTTGATCTGAGATTTGCTCTCCTGAAGCGAGTCCGAGAATTGCGAGAAATTCGACACGTGTGACAGGTCGGTCTGGGGAGAAAGTATTTTTATCCGCTGAGATTATTTTTCGTTTGAGTCCTTCTGAGATAATCGGTGTGAGCCAATTATCTTTTTGTATGTCACGGAAAGTCCCTGAAATGATTTCTCCATGATTCTCAATTCCGAGGCCTCTAAACACTATCGCGAGTAACTCTCATCGTGTTACATTTTTGTTGGGCTTAAATGTACCATCTGCATAACCACTTATGATACCTCTTTTTGCAAAATATGTCACTCATGTGTAATAAGAGTTTGCCGCACTGACATCACTAAATACCCCTGAAATAGGTTTCGGTTGGGATTTTATGATATTTTGCTGTGTATTAGTTTTTACTGGTGTTTTTGTATCTTTTTTGATGATAGTTTTTGTATCGGATTTTTTTATTACTGGTGTCGGAGCTGGAGTCGGTGTCGGAGTTGGCGCATTGTTTGCTACAGTAGGTGTCTCTATTCTATTTGCAGCGACTGATGGACCATCGATTGTAGTTGCCTTTTTGATAAAATCGAGGGGATCTACGCTGTATTTGAGGATGAGTTCTTGATTGAGCCCAGCATCGACAGCATCATACATGTTGAGACCCGCTTCCGATGCTTCTGAGCCTGTAAAAGGCCAGTAAGGGTAGAAAGGGGATTCTTCGTTATCAACCTGGATGTGGAGATGGGGTGTTGTGGTCATACCTGTCATCCCGACTCTCCCTATCAATGTACCTTTATCGATGATATCGCCCTGCTGTACGAGAATGGCTGAGAGGTGGAGATAGCTCGAGTAATATTTACCAACTTGTCCGGCATATTTTACGTCACGATGTTCTATGGTGATGTATTTATTATCAGGATCATCTTTTACTTTTACGACTTTACCATTTGCTATGTTGAAAACAGGTGTTCCTATTGGTGCCCTGATATCGATTCCGTCATGTGATCCAGCACCTACTACTCGATCTTCGTCCATGTATTTTCCACGAAACATGGTGAGGTAGGTGAAATTACTATTAAAGTCATTTTTTATATCCTCTATTCTCGGAAGTGGTATGAGATCATTTTGATTTACGGCAGAGTAGTCGAGCGCGCCTCTACGATCTATGTAGTCACTCTTTCTCCAATCTGGTACGAATGCCATCGGCATCATGGCTCCACTAAAAGGTTTTGCTTGAGCCCCCTGAGATATAGACATGAGCCAGAGATGTCCTGGAGTTTGCATCAGAATATACGTACAGACCAAGAGTATGTTTGCTATCCATATCTTTTTGTTGTATTTTGAGAGGGAAAAGAGACGCTTTTTTGGTTTCATGGGCTCAGAATACCATACTTTTTTTTTCGGTGCAAATATTTGACAAGATATTCTTCATATATACCATCGTTTTATGAAATTTATACTTTTCCTTCTAGTTATCGGGATTTTTGTCTATATGGCATTTTCTCCCAAGAGTCCATTTTATAGCCGATTTCACACAGCACCATCTGATAGTCAGGGTGAGGTGGTCTCAGATACTTCATCTGATGGATCACAGGCATCGCTCGAGTCAAATGCTATCAATACGCTAGAAAATATAAAAAAATAATCGAATTTTATGACTGATAGCCATCATATAAAAACGTATCTTGTTTTTTTTGCTATGAGTTGTCTCTTGATAGGGGCACTGGCATATCTCTATATGCCTGGTTCATTTTGGGGACTCAAATCCGATGTTCTCTCAACAACTTCAGAAGAGGTGAGTGCCGAAGAAAAAGTAGATGAAGTTCTAAGTGCAGAAGTAGTTATCAGTTCAGAAATTTCAGATGATGATGCCGCACAAAAAAGACTTCGATTCACAAATCTCCTTCTTCATTACCAGTCAGACCTTGCAGAGCTGGAGGCAGATAAAAGTAAAACTTTTTCTGATATCGAAAAACAGCAAAAAGTTTTTGAGTTACGTGTTAAAATTGACAACTTGCAGGAAAAAATAACAACGCTAACAAAATAGTTTACTGTTTGGTGAGTGGCGCAATTCTTATATTGAGGCTTTTTATACCGCTTCAAAATGCTATCTGTGCAACATCACCAACGAGAGAAACTATTGTGCCGATGCCAAATTTTTTGTGTTCTACGCGATCACCAAGTGTGAAATCTTCTGTTCGATTTTGACGTACTTGAGTCCCGAGTCAGAGTTTTTTCTCGGTCGTGATTTGAGACCAGTCGCCTTGTAAATCCGAATCTCCAGATGTTCCCAAAAAATCTGTCATAAAAAGTCTTTTTGGTGCGTGTACTTGTGTATATTCTTTTGGTATTTCTCAGACAAATCGACTCTCGATATTGCTCGAGTAGGTGCCAAAACTGTAACGCTCATTTGCTTTTGTGATGACGAGTCTTTTTTTTGCCCGAGTCATCGCTACGTACCAAAGTCTTCGTTCTTCTTCGAGTTCATCCGGCTCAAAGAGTGTACGAGAGTGCGGGAAAATTCCCTCTTCCGCACCAGCAATAATAACATGATCAAATTCGAGTCATTTTGCGCTATGAATGGTCATAAGTACGACCTTTTGTGACTCGTTATCATTTTCCTGTTCTGCTGTTATCAATGCTATATCTTCGAGAAAATGCATGAGAGAATCTGCTGGCGCGAGATCATCGTACCGTGATGCGAGATTTTTTAATTCATTTACTGTATCTGTTTTCGCTGCGACCTCTTCTGGTGAAAAATTATCTTCGAGAAAATCTTGGTATTTGATGAGCTGGAATATTTGTTCGATGAGGAGTCTCGCAGGGAGTTCTTGTGATAATTTTTGAATAGTTTTCATGAGCTCTACAAAACCTATGAGTGCAGCTTTTGCAGCAGGTTTTATTTCTGGTATTTGGTCTATATGTGTCGCATTTGAGAGTCACTGGATGGTTGATTGATTGCCGTGTGAAAGAGGGGATCCGAGTTCCATATAATCGATACCTGTTTGTTCGACATATTTCATGACGCGTTCTACGGTTGTAGGTCCTATTTTTCGAGCAGGTGTATTTACTATCCTCTTCCATGCGAGGCTGTCAGTTGGAGTCATGATGACACGGAGATAGGCGATGATATCTTTTATTTCTTTTCGATCATAGAATTTTAATCCCCCAATAATCTCATAGGGTATTCAACGCCGTATGAGCGCTTCTTCGATGACTCGTGATTGCCCATTTGTACGATAAAGAACGGCCCAAGCTGCTGGATTTTTTTCGACAAAACTTGATATCTTTTCAGCCTCCTCTCTTTCGCTACTACATTCGTGTATCTCGATTTTTTCACCCTCCTCGGCTTCTGTCCACATACGTTTATCGAGAGCGGAACGATTATTTTTTATGACGACATTTGCTGCATTGATGATATTGCTTGTTGAACGGTAGTTTTGTTCGAGTTTGACGACTTGTGCTTTCGGGAAATCTTTTTGGAAATCGAGTATATTTTGGATATTCGCACCCCTCCAAGAGTAGATACCCTGCCAATCATCACCGACGACACAGAGGTTTTGTGATTTTTTTGCGAGGAGTTCTATGATTTCATATTGTACACTATTTGTATCCTGGTATTCATCGACGCAGAAATACTGGAATCTATCTTGGAAATATTCGAGCACTGCAGGTATGTGGAGGATATCGCGAGTTTTGAGAAGTATATCATCAAAATCAAGCGCATTATTAACCTTCATTTTTTTCTGATATTCTGGGTATATCTCTGCGACAATGCTATGAAAATGATTCTCGACATTGAACGCATATTGATCAGGAGAAAGCCCGCTATTTTTTGCCGTTGAGATTTCATACTGGACTTTGCGAGCAGGAGCTTCCTTTGGATCGATTTTTTTCTCTTCGAGAATATCCTTTATGAGCGAGAGTACATCATCGGTATCATAAATAACGAAATTTCTCGCATAACCAATTCGATCAATAAACATACGGAGAAACATCACACCCATCGAGTGAAATGTTGATACAAGAGGGAAGTTTTGGGGCATGCCAAATGAAGCAGGGAGATTCCTTTCAAGTTTTTTTGCTATTCTCTCGCGCATTTCTCGGGCAGATTTGTTTGTAAAAGTGACACACAGAATCGATGCTGGCGCTATGCCGACATCGTGAATCATGGAGTATACCCTCTCCGTGAGTGTGTGTGTTTTTCCTGAACCAGCTCCTGCGAGGATAAGCAGGGGGCCGTCGATAATCGATACTGCGCGGAGTTGTTCACTATTGAGCATGAGGGGATTCTATCCAAAAAAATCGTTTGTCACGGGAGTCGTGCTTGGAAAAATATTTTTCTCACTATAATCCATGTATTCTTCTCTTAACCAATTGATTTTATGCTCTCCGATCTCCAACCACAACTCACAAAAGCTATAGAACATCTCAAATCTGAATATAGTAAGCTCCAGGCTGGTCGTGCAAAACCTGAACTCGTTGAAGATGTGCTGGTTCCAGTCTATGGTTCTTCTATGCCGGTCAAAAATGTAGCCACTGTATCTGTTATGGATCAGCGCACTCTGTCTATTATTCCATTTGATAGAACAACAGGTGCTGATATCTGTCGTGGGATTGCTGGTGCAAATATAGGTCTCAATCCTCAGGATAGGGGAGATAGTATCCTTATCACTATACCTATGATGACTGAGGAAAACCGTCGAAATCTCCAGAAAATCGCTCGTGACATGGCTGAAGATGCAAAAGTTTCTGTTCGCAGTATACGCGCAGAATTTCATAAAAATATTCAGAAGGCGAAGACTGACAAAACCGAATCAGAAGATGTCGTAAAAGCATATGAAGAGGATCTCCAAAAGGCAATTGATGCAACAAATAAGTCAATTGAGGAACTCGCAAAAATAAAAGAGGAAGAAGTAATGAAAATATAGCATATGTCTCACGATCAACACTATTTTTCACGATTACTCCGCAAAAATATTTGGATTTATTTTTTTTCTTTTCTCATAGCCCCGACTGGTTATGTGGTAAAAATTGTTATATCAAACTCTGTTTCTGTCGAAGAATTAGGTACTCTTTACGGCGTTATGAGTCTTATGACTATTCTGTGATCTTATAATGATTTCGGTATGACAGAAAGTCTCAATTATTTTCTGCCTGGATATATTCACGATAAGGATAAGAGAAAAATAACGAGCACTTTTTCTATCGCATTTTTGACACAAATGACTACCAGTACTGTTTTGGCTCTCTGACTTTTTTTCGGTGCATCATGGCTCGCAAATCATTACTTTGAATCCATAGCTGCAGAGACTATTCTTCATATTTTGGTTATTCAATTTTTTGCTGACAATGTGTTCCGCACGCTCAATACATTTTTCCAAGCAATACAAGATACAAAGGCTCAAAAAATGATGGATTTTTTCCGCATGTTTTTGCTCATGTGTATCGTGTGCGGTCTCTGGTATTTTGATTATCGAAGTATCCAACACTATGCGTGGGCTTGGTCTATCGCTGTTTTGATGGGTGTATTTGCCTCCCTTCTTATTATATTTAAAAAATACAGTCGTTATTTTTGTATTGAAGGTTGGAAATTTACAAAAGCTGAGTATTGAAAAGTGCTCAAGTATGCTATTTGGGTCATGCTCTCGGCCAATGTGGGCATGCTCCTCTCACAGATAGATATGCAAATGGTCGTGTATATGCTCGGAACTCGAGATGCTGGGTATTACTCTAACTACCTCTCGATGTTGCGCATACCATATTTATTCCTTCTTCCAGGCATATATTTTCTCTTCCCAGTATTTACTGATTTGCTCAAAAAAAATGAACATAAAAAAGTCATAGCAATACATGCTTTTTGTTATGAGCTTTTCACAATAGTTGGACTTATGATGACAAGTTTTTTTATGATTTTTGGTGATACCCTGACTACTACTCTTTTTGGCGCAGGTTATGATGTTTCTGCAAAAATTCTTCTCTATTCGACACCCTTCCTTCTCTTTAATTTTCTTCTTCAGATTGATTTTCAGATACTTTCGGCTACCGGTAGGCCCCGTACAAAGATGTTTATACTCTCAGCAGGCGTCATTCTCAACCTCATAACAAATTATATTTTTATACGTCTTTGGGGTGTTTCTGGTTCGGCCTTTGCTACTGGTATAGGATGGCTCTTTATATGGGTTCTCACTTTTCATCAGACACGGAGATTTGCTTCGACATTCCGGTGGCCAGTCTTTCTCCAAAATTTGGTTTGAATCGGTCTCCTCTCTTGGGCGATGTACCATGTTCATCTTGAGTCTTATTTTCAGGGGAGGATTCAGCTTCTTGGTTGAGTTCTAGGAGTAATCTTGCTCTACGGTTTTGTATTTACAGTCTTTAATTGGTCAGAATTTAGACGTTTTCAGAGAATTTTTCGATCTAAACATATCTTATGATAGGTATATTTGATTCTGGTTCAGGTGGTCTCACATTTCTCGCAGCGATGAGGCGGCGATACCCAGAGTGGTCATATATCTACCATGCTGATTATGAGCATTGCCCATTTTGAGAGCGTCCTCCAGAGGAAATACAGGCACTGACAATTGCTGGCGTTAAGAAACTTTTTGACGCGGGAGCGAGTATCGTCATTCTTGCTTGTAATACAGCATCTGCTTGGACATTACGCAAATTACAAAATGAGATATTTCCTGATAGAAAAATTCTGGGAGTCACAATACCTGGGGCAGAAAAAGTCATTGAACTCTGACTCAAGCATATCACTGTTTTTGCTACAGAGCAGACTATTCGTTCCCGTACTTATGCTGAACGAGTTTCTATTCTCGATAATCAGGTCGCGATAGATGAGATAGCTCTTTCAGGTGATTTGGTACGAGAAATAGAATGACTCCTTCCTGTTAAGAGATGTCATACAGTTGAGGATTTTTCGAATCTTCTCTCCCTCTATGATGATACGGGTTGGAATTGTGAAGGGTCTCATTGGAATATTCTCGTTAAGAAATATTTTTCTTGCATACAAGCGCATCATGAAGAGCATTCGTCCCTCCCAATTGCGGAACAATGTACGTCGTCTCTTAATCCGCTCTTTTTTTCGACTTATTCTTCTGGCCTTATAGAAGGGCAAAAATCTGGCATTCTCCTCGGTTGTACGCATTATTCGTATCTCAAAAAATCTCTCCAAAAACTTTTCCCACATGAAATAATTATAGATCCATCAGAGGAGTCAGCTGAAAAAATATTTGGTTATCTGGAGAGACACACTACAATACTTCAGAGCCTTGTCAGGCACGGCACTGTGGAGTTTTTATAATATAGTTTATGACATCATCTATTCTCATTTACGGTAAATGAAAAGTCGGTCAATCTCTCGCTCGATTTTGTAAAAGTATAGAGCAGGATTTCGTTATCTGTGATGATGCAGATTCGCCAGAAGATTTTGGTGATTTTAAAAGTATTATCCCGTCTCCAGGAATTCCTTCATCTCATCGTATTTATGCGACCAATAAAATAATTTCTGAGCTTGATTTTCTCTTTTCCTACATTCCAAAAGAATTCAAAATTCATGCTGTGACCGGTACAGATGGAAAATCAACAACTTCGTGGATACTGTATAGTTTCCTCAAGGGTGGTTTTTCTGATATGCCAGTGTATCTCGGAGGTAATTTTGGCACACCTCTCGCTGATCTCATCATGGATATTCGTACAAAGGAAGAAAAAACCGGCCACATCGTTCTAGAGGTATCGAGTTTTATGGCATATTCACTTCGTACTTTTTATGCGACGAATACTATCCTTACGAATCTTCACCCCGACCATCTCGATTGGCACAAAGACTTGCAGGAATATTATGGTGCAAAACTCAATCTCATGGCTCATACAAAAGAAAATATAGTTTATCCAGAATCCGTCCTTTCTGTTGCTCCAGAATTGTCAGATTTTCCACTTCAGGCATCAGTTTTGTTAGACAAATTGCCTATTGAAAATGACTTACTCGCTCTTTCTTCAGAAGTGTTTCTCGATGTTTCCGAGAAGCAGCTTTTTGGAACACATAACATACGAAATATCTATAGTGCTGCTGTACTCAGCCTAAAACTAGGCATATCAGTTAAAACGCTCTCATCTATCCTCCCGTATATTTCTGCCCTTCCTCATAGGCTTCAGCAAATTTCTCAAAAAGATGACAAAACCTGGATAGATGACAGTAAATCAACTACGGCACAGTCTCTCTATGCCGCGCTGTCTGCCTTTGCGCCTAAAAAGGTATATCTTATTGCTGGAGGAAAAGATAAGGGTGATCCATTTTCTGAACTCGCTACCCATCTCAAAGAATATTGTGCTGAATGCGTCGTCATTGGAGAGACAAAACCTATATTTCTCCAAGCTTGTCATGATGCTTTTGTCCCAGCTGTTTCTGTGCAAACGCTCAATGAGGCAGTTGATTATATGTCTGAACACACACAAGCAGGTGATATCATTTTACTTTCTCCGGGGTGTTCAAGCTTTGATATGTTTCGTGATTATGAAGACCGTGCGGAGCAATTTGCTCTCGCAATACATGCACGAAAATAAAAGTATTGAATTGCAAGAGTGATATATTCGGACTTCGGGAGAACTCTATATACTAAATGCATATAATTTTTTTCTATGAATCCTGTTCCTCATCACTCAAAAAATAATGCTTCAGACGCTCGTTATATTTTTATTCTTTTTGGTCTCATATTTGTTGTTCTTTTTTTCGCATTTTTGATTTATTTTATATACGGTCAAAAACAATTTTCTACTCTTACTCCTGCAGATGATCCTACTTTCGAGAAGCAAAAACTCCCAGTGGATAAAGTTTCTAACGAAGTAAAGAAACCGTCTACTCCTGTTGTCATCGCTACTACTGCGCCGATAGCGACCGCACCAATACAACAAAATCCATCCTCTGTCGATGCAAGTAGATATAATCCTCGAGATACAGGTGTAGCAAATCTCCGTGGTCGAGCTCTTCTCGATAAGTATTTTTCTTCTATACAGGTTGCTGATTATCAAACTGCGTGTTCTCTTCTCTCAAACGGTATTTGTAATGCTCGCCGTGATATATACAGCTTTTCACAGTTTTTGAATAAAATAAACGGAGGATACCAGGTCAAAAATATCTTTCTCGCAAAAGAACAGAAGCCATCTGAGGCGATTTACTGTGTCGAATATACCTATACACTCAAAGCCGACCTCAATCCTCAGCCTGTGACAGAATACTTCCAGTACCGTATAAAGACTCGTCCAGATGGTCTCGATGAGATATCAGCTCGTGTCTGTGAGAAAGTCATGAAAGATGGCCGCGAGAGACCATGTCCTATTATCACTCCAAAGAAATATTGTTTCTAGGACTGCATAATCATAAAACGATAAATCACGTAACTGAAAATGAGGATGACCACGCCTATAACAGCGTAGCTAATAGTTGTTTTTGCTTTATCAGTTTTCTCTTCATCGCCACTGCCAGTGAGTATGAGAAAGCCTGCATACATAATCATGACTATCGTTATCAGAGCGATAAAACCGTTTAAGAAAACGATAATTTTTGCGATGATACCAAATGATCCTGAGACATCAAAGACTCTCTGCGTACAGTCGGTAGAAACTCAAAAAATACTTCGCCCTCCACACTTGCCACCACCATAAACTATTCTGACAATTGGTTCGGCGAGCATCATGATGATAAAGCCAAACACAGAGCCCATAAAAACCTTTCTTCCGTCGACGGCTCTCTCTTCGTCTCCCATGGATGTCACAATTCGATAAAAAGCATAGATAGCAGCCAAGAAAAAACATATAGCCGCCATGTAGCGAAGAAAGTTCAAAAGAGGATACACTATATTGATGACTACTTCGTAGACGGTTTGTCCGCTGAAACTATCTGTGACAAATACACGGCTCTCGAATTGTCGGATTACGGTGTAGGCAATAGAGGTTATAAATAATCACGCAAAACTCCAGAGAAGCGTCATCATCCATGCGGAAAAATCTTCTTCGTTATTTGCAGATGTGAGTAATTTGATAGTGGCCACAAAAGCTAATGCGAGAGCTAAAATAAAGAGTATGAGAGCTCCATTTTTGAAGAGTTGTATGAGGACATTTCGAATAGCATATCCATCAACAGTACTGACGGAAGGCGTGTGATATTTTGAGTTATCAAATAATTGCTCAAATCCATTTGTCGTTGCACCACTTGCCCAAAAACACGCAGCTATTCATCCGAAAAAGAGGATATTTTTGAAGATGTGATTTATGTTTTTCATATTTTATTTGGTTTCCGTAGGGGGTGTATCATTTTTTGTTTCTGAATCTTTGTCTATACCGAGACGAGCTTCGATCTCCATATCTACATATTGTTTCTTTCGTCCATACATCTTTCTGGAATATTCTTTTATGATTTTTGCAGCACGGTCGTTTCGATAAAAATTATCCCAGATAGTTTTGATATCAAATGGACGCGAAGAGGCATTGTCTATATTGAGTTTGCAGTATGTCGTGAAGTTTGCGATACCAATAATATCCTGTTGAGAGAGGGTAGGGGCATATTCTTTTTCGAGATACTCGGCATCTTCAGCGCCGACCTTGAATGACATCATCGTACCGACGTTACCAAACACAGCATCTTTGATGCTTGGCTTATCGCCTTTAGCTGACTTGTGTGCTCCACCGATTTGTGCGATGAATTGGTGGGCCATGATGAGCGAGAGTCTGTATTTACGAGCTTCTGAGAGGATATCTCCGAATGTGTCAGTAGCAAAGTTTTGAAACTCATCCACATAGAAGAAAAAATCTTTTCGTTGCTCTTCTGGTGTATCTGCACGACTCATGGCTGCCATGTTTACCTTTGAGACAAATATCAAACCAAGAAGCTGAGCATTGAGCTCACCTATTTTACCCTTTGAGAGGTTGACGAGGAGACAACGCTGATTATCCATGATTTCACGGATATTAAAGGCTGACTTTGGCTGACCGATGATATTACGAATCGTCGTATTGGTTATAAAAGGTCCAAATTTTGCAGAGAAATACGGAATCATCTCTTGTTTTTCTCGATCACCTGTCTGAGCATATTCATGTTCCCAGAAAGCTTTCACGACAGGATTTTTTACTTTACTGACTTTGTATTTCATAAATGCGTCATCGACGAACAATCGTGGCACGTCGATAAGTGTACCGCCATCTTCTTCATCATCCATCAGCGTGAGTGCACCATTTCGGAAATAATGCTGGATACGAGGTCCAAATATTTCTTCATCAAAGATCTTGATAAATATAGCAGTTGCATCGAGGGCTGCACGATCTTTTTCGATTGCCCGCATGTCAGGGTCGGTAGAGATGACCTCGAGCATATTCATACCCATAGGTCGTTCATAGTCGGCAGGATCAAAGATAACCATATCCTTCGCCCTATCCTTTGGTGTGAAAGCGAGAATATCCTCTATGAGGTCTCCATGTGGATCGATGACACCGATGCCTTCACCAGACCAGAGATCTTGGCGAGCGAGGTAGCCGATGAGGACGGATTTACCTCCTCATGATTTACCGATGATATAGTGATGACGACCACGGTCTTTTTTGTCAAAGTAGATAGGGAGCTTCTTATTTCGATATTCATTCCATCCGAGGAGAACAGAATTCTTGTAGACAGGGAATCCACCGAGGAGTCTCTCTTTTTCTTCTGATCTTGGCATCTTGCCTGCATCGACGGGCTTTCCTCTATTTGCCTCATCAGTGGAGAGGGGTATTTCTTCATCTTTTTCTGTGAGAAAGCCATCATTCGGTCCACGGGCAATATTTCAAAACTTATCAGTCTTGAGCCGTGTTCCATCTTCTGTGAGTATAAAGAGCCCATCGCGTACATAATCAGTCATGATGACTTTTTCTGTCGGAGTTTTGAGATTTGTTGGTGGAGCGACTTTTTTGTAACCAAGCCAATAAATAATGGGGGATTTGTTGTAATTTACATCAGGGAAATGATAGAGCGTCGTGAGTTCATCTACGCTGTATGATGACATCTTTGTGAAAAATCCTGCGAGTTTGCATCTAAACGCGAGACGATGAATCGGTCTGACGAGCCAGCCAAATGCGCCTTCGAGAAACTGATTATTATCGAGTTCATTACAGTATTCATTTGTAAAAACACTTGTCGATGTGAGGATACTATCTATACCGCCCTGAGCACCTGCTACACTATCACTCCCTACGAGTATGAGTATAGTCGCTGAATAGGCACTTTGGGCTGCACTTTCGCCAACCATTTTTTGTGCCTCTTGTTCTGCTTGATTAAAAATCTTATAAGAATCTCCACCTCATGCTCCAGGGGCATTTGATTGATCATCTTTGTTTTGTATAAAATTTGTAACAATCCACCCAATTGGCGCCAGGATTTTACTCAGAGAAGTCAGAGAAAAGAGAAAGCTTCAGCCTTGTTTATATTTTCCTTTACTGTAGAGCCCAGCGATTTCTTTGGCTTTTTTATTGTAGCTGTGGGATAGAGGCTTTGCCACTATTTGATAGACGGCTACATCTGTTTTTTTGAGACCACCAAAGACATTTGTGAATGCGCCAAGAGGGTCTTCTTCGAAGTACTTGTACGTCTTGATCGGGAAAAATTTATCATCAGTTTTCCTGATACTCGTCGTGCGGACGACTCCATGATTTCCAGAGAATTCTATATATTCTTTTTTATCTCTGACGACGACTTCTGCATCGGGGTAGACCGAAGTAATAGTCTGGCTGATGGTCGGGAAGAGGTCTTTGTAGGTGACAAGAAAAAAATACACCTGCCCATCTTTGTAGATAATTTCGTAGGAGATTTTTATATAGTTGAATATCGCATTGAGGATCGTGTATTTGAGAGATGTGGTACTGATTTTCCAAAATGCATTGTGAACGAGGTTCATGATGCCTATTTTTTCCTTGAAGTCTTTTTTTGTTTCGTGTTCTTTGTCGAGCTTTGAATCTGATCGGGGGAGTGCCACCTGTACATAAACGAGTTGACGTGTGAGGACAAGCTCAAATACAAATCTCACTATCCACCAAAGTGCATAGAAAGCGACTATACCAACGATAATCCAGAGAGCCATATCGCTATAAGACATACCTGCAGTATGAGGTATGATTGTTGTTGTAACTATGGGAGCCACTGGCGGATTCAGAGAGGGGCTGATAAATATGTTTCAAGCCATATATCCTATATTACTGGAATGGGTATATTCGCGCAACTCCTTTCCGCTCTAAATTCACACTTTCTTTACACAAAATCCTAAAAATGTGTATAATAAATAAAGTTGAGAGCATAACTGTCATTTTACTCCTGGAATTCTTGATTTCTCTGGTGAAAAGTCTATAACTCACAACACTTGTTCTCGTAAAGGGGGTGACCGGTTTCTATCGGCGCCTGTGGAATCATCTTTGCTTTTCGCACGATGTCTGTATCGGGCGTTATCACCAAAACAGACAAACTCTAAGTGCTAAAACACTTTCTTTTGGAGGACTTTCTCGCTTCAATGCGGCTAGAACTTCTGCTGTCTACGCCTAGTGCGAGCCAGTAGTCACTTTCCTTCGGGACGACAGAGCAATTGCTCGTGGCAAACTCACATAGGTGCATAGAAGGCCTATTTGTTGTACTAATTCTTCTCTCGTAGATCTGTGGCTGATAGGCACACTTATCTCCGTACTTCGTCTATTGCCCATGTGGAATTTTTGTTTGATTTTCCCTCCACTTGGTATCAAATCAAACTATAAAAGTAGACGGGATGGTACACACGCTGAGACAGGGGTTCGATTCCCCTCACCTCCACCAAAATTTTAAAAAAATGCTCCAACTCGAATTCCCAAATCTCTCCCATAAACAACCTTACCTCGATATGATTTCTGAGTGGGCGAGTTTTGAGACTGTTCCGACGAGTCCTGGACGTCTCTTTGTGGGTGAAAATTTTGAAGATTTTCTTTCTCTCATTGAGAAAGATGTCACTGTGAATCCTGATGGTGTTAATTCTCACCTCTTTTTTCTTGTCGAAGAGGGGAGAATTCTCGGCGCTATTCAAATACGGCATTCCATAGATCATCCTCGGCTTATCGAGGTATGAGGACATATCGGTTATGGTATTCGTCCGAGCGAGAGAGGGAAGTGATATGCTACTGAGATGTTACGTCAGGCACTTCTGGAAGCACAAAAAATAGGATTGGAGAAAGTTTTGATTACGTGTCTTGATGACAATGTGGCTTCTGCAAAAGTGATCGAAAATAATGGAGGTATTTTTGAGCGATTTGCTGAGAGGGATTGAAAACAGTTTCGGAGGTACTGGATTGTCTGATTTTGAAAGTAATTTTATTCTATCCAGATACTGAAGAAAGAGTTTTTGTTGGTATAATAATAAATCCAAGAATATGTTTTTCTAGAAAGCTTTGAATTATTGACAAATAATATAATATATTATATAATATACTTATGATAGTACCAAAACAAGAACAGGAAAAACGATTAGATAGTGCCGTATGGACTCATCACAAGCTCAGTAATGGTGTTGTCTGTGTAACGACCGAGGCTTTTAATGATATCATGAATCAGTGACCAAAAAATCTGGTTTGAGATAATGTAACAAATCCAAGAGATTTTATTCATCTATTAAATCTCTATAAAAGATTGGCACGTTCTGGTAAGCAAGATAGAAATCGCCATCAAATTTCCAAATGAGCTTTTGCGCAGTTTTTTTCAATTGGTAATTCGAAAATAGGTATTCGGGAAGAGAAGAGAAGGTGAGAAAGTTCCATAAAAGATAAAATGATGAGAATGGATGTTATTCAGCATTTTTTGGATGTCGGATGAATACCAAGATGGGTACAGAAGCCCTCCCATTATGCCTATATGACAGTTCCCAACAAAGAACAGGATGGAGGTTGTGTGGATTATCTTTTGATGGATAAGGTGGACGGCGGTGTAACTGTAGAGGACATAAAGAATGGCTGTAGGAATGAAAAAATTCGGCGAGCGCTATTTGTAAAATTATGAAAAACGTTTTGATTTTCTTCTGAATCTGATAAATCTTTTAGGGCTTTTAGGGATGATGTTCTGCAAATGTATGAACAGATGGTAGAGAGTTTAAAAGAAAATTTTGTAAAACACAGAGCTGAACTTTGGGATATGTGCTGACACAAATGAGAGATATTTTGCTTTGAAGACTTGTTTACTGATTTAGCAGAGAAAAATATCGTTGTGAACGAATTGAATCCTCCCACCTGAGGAAAAAGAATTTGATTCTGGATTATCGATCAATAAAACTTTTGTTTTATTTTATGAGTAGGAATTGATAACGTGCTCTAACCTCTCACAGAACTCTTCTAAATCCGAGAGATAGATGTGTTCACGAGTCGTGTGCATATTGTGGCAGGTAGCACCGACTGATACCCATTGGGTTCCTGGATATTTATCGGCGAGGATACCGACTTCAACTGTTGCATGAGTCACGACAGTCGGTATTTTTGGTCATTTTTTACCACTCATCGTCTCTGCTATGTTTTGTATAAAATCATTTTTTGAGTCAGCATACCAGACAGGGGTTTCATGATCAAATTCGTAGGAGAGAGCATGTGCTTTGCTCTGCGGAAACTTTCCGAATATATCAGTAATTTTTCGCTTCATCGGAGCTATGCCTCCGAGCGTATTTGTACGGAGAAAATAGGCCCATTTCATCTTGCCTTCTTTGAGACGGATTTTGCCGAGATTCCACGAGGAGAGAGGGGAGTTACTTTTATCGTACACCTGGACACCAGAACCTACTTTGTAGAGGGGTGTGAGGATATCCTTTTGATAGTGTGCTTCATATTCTTCGTCGATGATTTTCACGGAGAGATTTACATCTTCATTGTTGAATTTTTTTTGAAGTAATTTTTCTCGTTTTTCGAGCCATGATTCGAGCTCTTCTATATCTCCATTGTAGAGAGCTATAGCTCGCGCACTTCGAGGGATAGCATTATCAGCATCACCTCACTTGATATCTGTGATGCCTACGATGTTATCGCATTCATTGATTATGTACATCAGCTCCATGATAGCATTACCCTGTCATTTGTGTATCTCGATACCAGAGTGTCCTCCAGTGAGACCCGAGACACGGATTTTAATTGTTGTTCCTTTTTTCGTTGTTCTCTTTGGTTGATAACGGCTGGTAATGAGGAGTGTTCCTCCACAGCCGATACCGATACTTTCTGAATTGCACCAATCGAGATTGATGCCATAATTTGCACTGATAGAGAGGTCGAGATCATGTGCACCGACGAGGCCAATCTCTTCCCCCATAGTGAAGAGGAGCTCGAGAGACGGCCTGTCTTTCATCTCAGCAACTGCCATCATGGCTGCCACACCGATACCATTATCTGCCCCGAGGGTTGTCTTGTCTCACCAGAGTACGCCATCTTTCTCGACCACTGTCACACCTTCTTCTGACCAATCGTGAGATTCTTGCGCGACACATACCATATCCATATGCCCCTGGAGACAGAGGGTTTCTGTGCTACTTCCCGATGCTTTTATCAGGAGGTTTCCTGCCTCATCGTCCTCATGCTCCCAATCATTTTCTTTTGCCCAGGCTATGAGCCATTTTTTTACTCTTTTTTCCTCGTATGATCGACGAGGTATCTCAGAGAGCTCTTGGAAGTACCGAAGTGTTTTCTTGTAGAGTGACATTGGTTTGATTGTAGTGATAGTTTTTAGAGTTACAAGTACAATACTTGCGAGTTTTGGAACTTCTGTATAATCTCTCTACTTATTAAGCAATTTTATGAGTTTTATCCTTGTATACGAACTAATCTGGGGGGAAGTGATTTTGATTATTTTGGGTGTTTTCTATATTATTTTTCATACAGGACATGGACTCTGGTCAAAAATTGGTAATTTCCGTGAATTTAAGATATTTCAGAAAAAACAACGATCAAAAATACTCCGTCGACACACTATAGAACAGAAAAAAATAGATGATCAAACGAGACGAGTTGATACATCACTCAATGGTGTCAAAAAACGTATTTCTGCTAAAGATAAGCTCGCCCTAGAAACTATTTATAAGAATGTTCAGGGAAAGCTCGTCGTCCGTGAATATGAGGAGGCTCGAGCCCAGATCATCACTGGTCTCATGATAGATCGTCATAATCAAGAACTCAATGTCCTCCTTGCTCAGCTTTACGAAAAAGAAAATGATAATGAAAAAGCTGAGATTATTTTTCGGGACCTTATCCTCCATCACGATCCAAAAAAGGCTGACCTCTACATCTATCTCGGTAATAATCTCGTTTCTCAGAAGAAAAATACTCTCGCGTATGATGTCTTTAAGAAAGGTCTCGGAAAAGAAACAAAAAATCCTCAACTTCTTGAAACGCTTGCTGAGCTTGGTTATGAGCTCCATGAGTATGAAGAGTCACTCCTCTATGCGCGTCGCCTCACAGAGGTTCAACCGAAACATATCCGAGCGCACGAACTCCTCGCACTTTCACACCTCCAGGTGGGATCTGATCAGAAAGCCTATGATACACTTCTCACTCTCAGAAAGCTCGATCCATATAATGAAACTGTTCTCGTGTGGCTCCCAAAAGTCGAAGAAAAACTCAATATACATCCCGATACAAAACGTCTCTCTGACCGATAATTTATGTCTGTAAAAGTACCTCCATCTTCTCTAGAATCAGAGCGCAGCCTTCTGGGCTCTCTTCTGATAGACAAAGAAGGGGTTATAAAAATTGCTGATTTGGTCACGAAAGATGATTTCTATGATGACAATAATGGTCTCATATTTTCTTCTGTTATTGATTTGTTTCACAAGAATAAGCCTATCGATATCATCACTGTCTCTGAGTCTCTCAGCGCTCTCGGAAAGCTGGATTCTATCGGTGGAAATGATTACCTCGCTGAGCTCACCATCTCTGTTCCGACGAGTGCACATGTATTTGAATATGCTCAGATAGTCAAAACAAAGGCCGTTCTTCGTCGGCTTATCCATACAGGTAACTCTATTGCATCTTTTTGATTTGATGAGACGACTGAGATAAATACGCTTCTTGAACGCTCTGAACAGTCTCTCTTTCAGATCACACAGACTTTTATAAAAAATAAACTGACGCATATTCGAGATATCCTCGATTTGCGTTATGAGGAATATGCAAATATTCATGAAGATCCAAAGCAGGCAGAGCGTACCCGTATAATGACGACTTTTAAAAATCTCGATACCAAACTTCAGGGTCTCCGTGGAGGAGATCTCGTCATCCTCGCTGCTCGTCCATCGATGGGTAAGACTGCTATGGCTCTCAATATCGCTCAAAATGTCGCAAAAAAGAAAAATGTAGCCATATTTTCTCTCGAAATGAGCAAGGAGCAGCTCACTGATCGTATGGTTTGTGCGGCCATGGGTATCGACTCTTGGAAGCTCCAAAAGGGTGAGCTCTCTGATGAGGAATTCGCTCGTATCGGAGATGCACTTTCTGAACTCTCTCAGGCACGCATGTTTATCGATGATTCAGCGAGCATGAGTCTCCTCGAGATCAAATCAAAATGTCGTCGTCTCAAGATAGAGTCGGGTCTAGACCTCATAGTCATCGATTATCTCCAGCTTATCAACGGTACCAATCCGATGAATCGTGTGCAGGAAATCTCTGACATCTCACGCGGGCTCAAATCCCTCGCTCGTGAGCTCAGTGTCCCCATTATCGCTCTCTCACAACTCTCTCGAGCAGTCGAAAGTCGTGCCAGCAAGGAACCAATTCTCTCCGATCTCCGAGAGTCTGGATCTATCGAACAAGATGCGGATATCGTGCTCATGATCTATCGTGAAGAGTACTACAATAATACCGAGATGAGTGAAAGTGATATCAACAAAGGAAAAACTACTATATTTATCCGTAAAAATCGTAATGGACCTGTTGGATCATGTGATTTTATCTTTGATGGAAAATTCATGAAGTTCCGAGAGATCGATACGACACGCGTTGGCTTCTAGATAAGTCCTAATTCTTTTGCTCCTGCGATATATTGTTTGATGTTGATACAGGCTTCTTTTCCTGATTTTTCATAGGCGCTATGAGCCATATGGATGAGCTCCACAGCTTTTTCGAGTGTATCCACTTGTACTGCTAGTTCTGCTTCATGTGCGTTCACAAAACCTCTTTTTACGAGTTCATCATTGATGTAGCTCATGAGTGGTTTATATTGTTCCCCCCAAAGAATAATAGGAGTACGACATATGTGCCCGACCTGCATAAGCTGCCAAGTGTAGAAAAGTTCAAGGAGCGTACCGATGCCACCAGGAGTTATCACAAATACATGAGAGAGAAGCATGAAAGTATCAAGTCTCGAAGAAAAAGTCGAGGCTGTTTCTGTGAAATCGAGGTACTTGTTTGGGTGTTGTTCGAAGGGGAGCTGAATATTGATACCAATCGATTTACCCACATCATCACCATGGACAGCGAGTTGATGACCATAAGAAGCCGCTTCCATTGCACCCGGTCCTCCACCTGTAATTATGTCATATCCACTTTTTGTTATCCTTTTTGCTAGTTCAGAGACTTCCTGATAGAGGAAATCTTCTGGCTTTATCCTCGCTGATCCAAATATAGCCACACGAAAACGACCATCGTTGACGATAGAGGTGAGATTTTTCTTATTGACGAGATCTTCATTGCAGAGTTTTTTTTGGTGGGACATGATTTTTATTGTACTTTTTCCTGTATATGTTCAAGCTCCTTATTGAGGAAGAAATTGAGAAGTGTACGGATGATGACGATGCCTCCGAGGATACCGAGCTGTTCCATACTTGGCTTAAATACTGTTTCGAGGATATCGGCTGCGACGAGAAATTCGAGACCGAGAAGAAGATAGACACCGAGGCTATATCTGATAGCATTGTGTGTCGCATACTTTGATTTTGACCCCATCTCTAGAGCGATAAAATGGTAGAGACCATGAACGACTCCTGTGATGATGATGGCAACGCCGACAAGCCCTACAAAGAGAGCAAACATGTCGACAGCGTGGATAATATGACTATTCATGACACCATCTTACACTATTTTATTCTCTAGTTCAAATAAACGAGCCTTTTTCTTATTTTCGATTCTCTACCCACTCTTCTGCCTTTTTGAGCTGCTCAAGTGTCCCTATATCGAACCACTGCCCGCGGAGTGTCTGTCCCCATACTTGCTCATGTTTCATAATATAAGCTATGAGTTCTCCGGCTTTGAGTTCTCCAGCATTTTTTTGTTGCCCTTCTTCAAATAAAAGAGGGATGTATTTGATGTGCTCTTTTCGTATTCCATATATCATGGTAGCGCAGAGTGTAGATGATGGGTTTTCTGGTTTTTCGACAAAAGTTTCTATTTTTCCCTCTTGGTCGATTGAGACATTACCGAGCTGTTTTGCTAACTCCAGTTCTCATACATCATAGAGACTTACGACATCGCCTTTTTCATGTACTGCTTGTATGACATCACTGAGATCGTCCTCAAATAAATTATCGCCACCCAGTATCAAAATATCTTCGTTTATAGTGTATTTTTGTAGTAAAAAATTGAGATCTCCGACAGGTCACAATCGTGTCTCATTAGAGACTGTGCCATCATTTACTATGGTGATTTTTTGATTTGGATTTTTTTCGAGCCATGCCTCAAATACATGTGCAAATTTTTCATTACTTACTATAAAAATCTCCGAAATATCAGAGCGGTGTGTTATTTTCTCTAAGAGATACTCTATCATGGGTTTTCCAGCTACTGGAATCATTGGTTTCGGTGCATCGATAGTGAGAGGGTAGAGGCGTGTACCGTATCCGCCTGCGAGGATAATTGCTTGCATAAGTTGTGGTGAAAAGTATATGACAAATTTTGTGAATTCTAGCAACTCTTCTGTTTTTGCAAATCAAAACTTTTCTATATACTGCGAACATCCTTTTATTTATCAATTTTGTTACTCATGGCTTATAAAAAATCAGACCTTACGCAGTCTCAGAAAAAGAAATTTGAAACCTCTGCGGCAGGTACTCCGGGACAATTCCAAAAGAAAAAACCAAATAAGAAAAAATACTCAGCACTTATAACGCTTTTTGTTATATCTCTTATTTTTGGGGGGAGCATATTTTATCTTGTTGAATGACTCGATACTACAAAAGAAGTTCCAATTTCTGAATTTGTGCAGTCGTATAAGAGTAATAAATATACCAAGATTGAGGTAAGTGATCAGACAGTCATTGGTACTCTAGCATGAGAAAGTCCTGCTGTTCCAAAAGTACCTTTTGATCTCGCTACGACAGTGAGCAATACTGAGACTTCTACCTTGCCAACCCATGATTCACTCAAAGATATCGGTATCGACATCAACGCCCCTATCAATAGTAGTATCAAAATCATTGATACAACTTCGATGCATTTTTGGGCTGACCTTGCTCCTACTATTATCGGTACTATTCTCTTTGTAGGACTCTTTATCCTCCTCATGGGACGCATGATGGCAGGTTCTGGTGGCGGACCAATGAGTTTCGGTAAAAATAAAGCAAAACGCTATGAACCGACGAAGGGAAAAATTCTCTTCTCTGATGTAGCAGGTTCTGCTGAGGAAAAACAGGATCTCCAAGAATTCGTCGATTTTCTCAAAACTCCACAAAAATATAAAAAACTTGGCGCAAAAATACCACGAGGCGTCCTCATGGTATGACCTCCAGGTACTGGTAAGACACTCCTTGCTCGTGCAGTAGCAGGGGAGAGCGATGTGCCATTTTACTCTATTTCTGGTTCTGAATTTGTAGAAATGTTTGTCGGTGTCGGTGCTGCTCGTGTTCGAGATCTTTTCGCCGAGGCAAAAGCACACGCGCCTGCTATCATATTTATCGATGAAATTGATGCTATTGGTAAAAAACGATCTACATGATTCGGTGGTGGACATGATGAACGTGAGCAAACACTGAATCAGATTTTGACAGAAATGGATGGGTTTGATAATGATACAAATATCATCATCATGGGCGCTACCAACCGTGCTGATGTTCTCGATAAAGCGCTTCTTCGTCCAGGCCGATTTGACCGAAAGGTGACCATTCATCTCCCAAATCTCGAAGATCGTATTGCCATCCTCGAAGTACACGCTCGTAATAAGCCTATGGCAAAGGATGTGAATTTTCGAAAAGTGGCGAGCTCTACTATCGGATTTGCTGGTGCTGATCTCGAGAACCTCCTCAACGAAGCCGCTATCCTCGCTGGTCGTGATAATTCTCATGAAATCACTCAACACATGCTTCAGCAGAGTATCGAGAAGATTGTCATGGGAAATACTAAAAAATCACACGTCATGACAGAATTTGAACAAAAACTCACCGCCTATCATGAAGTGGGTCATGCTATGATTGGTAAAATGACGAAACATTCTGATCCAGTTCACAAAATCTCCATCATATCTCGTGGTTCTGCAGGTGGTGTTACGTGGTTTCTCCCAGAGAAAGATAGAACCTATATTACGAAAGCAAAAATGATGGATGAGCTCGCAGTCTACTTTGGTGGACGAGCTGCTGAGGAGATATTTTTCGGTCCTGAATATATCACGACTGGCGCATCATCTGATATAGAGCGTGCGACTGATATGGCTCGTAGTATGATCACACAGTACGGATTTGATAGCGATATCGGCCTCGAAAACATCGCCTCTCGTGCTGTCAGTGGTAATTATCTCGATGCTACAGAAGAGGGGTCTGCAGTCTCTGATGAAACGAGAAATCTCGTTGATGTAAAAGTAAGAAAGCTCCTCATGGAAGCCTATGAGAGAGCAAAGAAGATCATCCTCGCAAATCGTGAACTTCATGAAAAAATATCTCAGATTCTCATGAAAAAACAGGAGATGCTCCAGGAGGAATTTGATGAATTTTTCGATGGTGTGAAATTTCCAGAAAAAATTCTTTTATAACTTTTTTGATGAACCAAAAGGCAAGAATAATTCTTGCCTTTTTATTATTTTGCGTATTATCTCACCGTTTTTAACTCTCTAAAACAATATTATGGCAAGCATGGATGAACTGAAAGTCGGTAAAAAAATCATCGTAGACGGTCAGCCGTACGAAGTAACAAAATCTGAACATCTCAAAGTCGCTATGGGGAAAGGAATGGAGAAATGTACTATTGTGAATCTCCTTAATGGTAAATCTATGTCTACGACATTTCATGCCGTGGATAAGGTGGAACAGGCTGATATTCAACTCCGAGATGCTGACTATCAGTATACTGATGGTTCTGCGTATCATTTCATGGATACTGTCAGTTTTGATAGCTACTTCATCAATGCTGATGTCATCGGAGAGAAAAAATACTTCCTCGTCGAAGGCGATAAGACAACTGTTATGTTCTGGGATGGTAATCCTATCAACGTCCAGATAGAACCTTCTGTCACGCTCGAAGTCGTCGATACTCCACCAGGAGAAAAAGGGAATAGTGCTTCAAACAATCTCAAACCAGCGAAACTCAATACTGGTCTCGAAATCAAAGTGCCTCTCTTTATCACGCAAGGTGAAAAAGTACGTGTTGATAGCCGAACATACGAATATCTCGGAAGGGCTTAAAAAATATGAACTTAAGTAGTCGAGCTGGTCAGCATGAAATTCGGGCAACACTAGGGCGTATACAGTCAGGTAATTTGGAATATGTGGCTGATGCTGATAAAAAAATTGCCGAATCAAATCCTCAGAACGACCGATACAATATAGGGAGAAAGATGAGGTATGACTCATGGCTTCAACAAAAATGAACCGTGAATTGATTGCTTGATTCCATTTTGAAGCGTGTTCACTTGCTTTTGCCAGATGGACGATTGGCTCAAGATGATTTCATTATATCTTCACCGAGTCAAACAAGCGAGAAGATTCTTGCAAAAATGATGCAACATCTCAATCCGAATTTGTTAGCACGATTTTGTCAAAAAATTGCTTCCCTGCATACGCTTGGACTTGATCAGGAAGAGCGTTTGATGAGGAATACGGTTCTTCATATTATGGCGGCACAGGATGTAGCAAGTATTCATGATGTTACCTGGAGTCCACTCATACGCCCGCATGCTCTCTATGGAGGCGAAATAAGGAGTTGGCAGTATAGGTGTATCACTGGAAAACAAGCACAAAGCTGGTGAGATGGGAATCGTGGTTATGCCATTATTGATAAACGAAATTACGAGATTTTACGCATCCTCATACCCCAGAAAGATAAGGGAACAGCTTTTTACACACAGTCGTAGATTTTTTATTTCATCAGAAAAGTCACTGGTTTCAGGAAAAATGCTATAAACGATAATATATTGAGATAAAAACTCAGTGTCAAACATCATGCAAAAACGGAAAGCCAAAGAGCAATGTTGTGACTAAAAAGGCTTTCGATGGGATCTTGTGAGCCACTTGCGACTGGTGTGGAAACTTCTTTTTTTGCTGTTTCTTCGGCAACTGCTACTCCAAATACTCGAGCAATTTCCTTATATGCATCGGTAATAGTATTTACGGTTGTGCCTGATTTTTGTATAACAGTTCGTTGTACGGCTTTACTCTGAAGGTACACTTTTTGTACTCCAGTAATGTATCACTGTAGCGGACTATAAACTGTGACGCTTACCCATACTGAGAGCACGATTCCGACGAGAAATAAAACGAGTTTCATAAAAAATTAATTACAATATACGTTATCTTGTTTCCCCATCCTTATATAGGTAAGGCCTGTTCTTCTGTCTATATGAAGCTCATTGAATGCTTGATTTCTTTTGAGCCTGAGGACAACCTGAGGAACACTGTTTGTGCCGATGAGAAGAGGGTGCTCCGCTCCTTCTAATCCCTCCATAAATACAATTTTATCTCAGAAAAACTCAGCACTTATTCTTGTTGCTGTGTCGAGGAGTGTGCCTATATCACTCCCAGTACATGCATACCATGATGAATTGAGCTCTGGAAGTTGCCAAGTCTTTTCCCATCTGTCTGATTCGTAGGTGTCTTCATCTGTTTTTGCGAGATTAACTCTGGAAATTGCAGTGATTTCGTGGGAAGTATTGTCAAAAGAGATGCTTATTTTTCTCTTTCTCACTATATCACCATTTTGTGTTTTCCCCAGTAGGGCACTCACTTTTTCTTCATCGATTCTTCCCAATATTTGTACGCTGATTTCTTCTGTTTGACTCCTCTCTTTTTGACGAAACAATGATCCTATGCTCCCGAGCTGAGTAAGCATGATTATAATTAGGATGACTATCATAATTTCGACAAGGGTAAATCATCATGTTTTTTCTTTTTTTTCTTGTTTTCCCATGGGAATTGAATTACTGTGAGTATACTATCTTAAAAGACTTTATGTACAGAGTAATCATTCTTCTTCTTCTGGCAATAGGTGGCACAGCCTTTGCTGTTGATTCTTCCCAAAGCATTTTACAAGCTACGATGATCGGGGAAAAGACCGTCGGTCTACACTGGACGGCTATATCTGGCGCTACGAAATATAAAGTTTTCTATGATGAAAGCACTCTTCTCAAGAATGATGGTACAGATCCACTTCTCGACAGTGATTTTATCACTCAGACTGAGTTTGATGTGCATGACCTAGCACCAGCAACTGAGTACACATTTATCGTAAAATGATTCGATAAAACAGGGAAGGATGTCGCAAAAAGTATACCTCTCCACGTGCATACATTTCACGCTGTGAGTTTTTCTCTCGTTGGCGATCCTGTTGCGACTGATGACCGTACGCTCCAGCTTATTTTCACACAACCGATTGATACCAAAAAGACTCAAATTATTCTCACAAACACTAAAACCAAAAAGACTCTAGCGATTGATCATCTCGAAAACTCAAAAGATGATCTCCGTAGCATCACAGTGGCATTAAAGAAGAAGCTCGAAAAGGGTGTCGCATATGATATGACTCTCAAAAAAATTGTTTCACTAGGAGGCTTTGAAATGCCTGCTGAAAATAAGACTGTCCTCAAAGTTGCCTACAGTGGTGATCTTGGTCAAATCAGTGTCCCACCAGTTCCGTCTGTGACGCCTCCTGTAGTCGAGACGAGCACTGATACTCCTGAAAAATTTGATAAACCAGTTCCTATTGATAAATTGCCACAAACTGGACCAGGAGAAATGATGTTCCTCTTGCTCATCTCCCTAGGAGCAGCATTTTTGATACAAAAAAAGCTCCACAAGGGAGCTTAGTTTGTTTGTCGTTGTTTCGGAATAACTATACCTTCACTGGTATACTTGGCCCCATAGCGCTACAGACATAAATTGCTTCAATAAATGTGACTGTTGATTTGAGTCCAGTCGGACGAGCCTCTTTGAGGTGAGCGATAAAGTTTTCAATATTTTCAGTGAGCTTCTTTGATCCAAATGAGAGCTTGCCACAAACACCGTGAATATCACCTTGTTTGTCGTTTTTTACTTCAAATTTACCACCCTTGAGTTCTTTGAGAATAGATTGGAGATCTTCGCCTACTGTTCCAGATTTTGGATTTGGCATGAGACCCTTAGGTCCGAGTACTTTAGCTATTTTACCCATTTTTCGCATCATGACAGGAGTTGCGATAGCGATGTCGAAGTTGAGCTGAATAGATCCATTTTCGATACCAGAAACGAGATCATCACCACCAGCGACGAGCGCTCCACTATTGATGAGAGATTTTTCGTCACCAGCATCAGTAAATGCTGCTACCTTGATAGCTTTACCAGTTCCGTGGGGAAGTGTCATACCCATACGAATCATCTGGTCTGCCTTTGTAGGTTCGATACCAAGTCGGAAATGAATCTCGACTGTCGGATCAAACTTTACATAGTTTGTCTTTTCGAGGAGCGCAACGGCTTCTTCGACTGTGTACATTTTGCCAGCTTCGATAAATTTCGTTGCTGCGTTGTATTTTTTGCCTCTTGGCATAAAAAGAATAATAAAGAAATATTGGTGCGAGCGGTTCACGAAAGTGAATCTCCCAACAGGCGACATGATACAAAAATATTGCGAAATGCAAGAAATTTATAAGATAGTGACCATATGATCACTATCAAACTCAAGGATCCTTCAGGGAATTGGCATACTTTTCAGGGTGATTCAAAATCTTCTATTACAGAACAGTGTGAAAAACATGGCATAGATTCTCCTTTTGCCTGTCGGGCGGGGGCTTGTACTACCTGCGCTTGTCGTGTAAAGTCAGGAGCTGAGCATCTTGTGCAGAATCGTTTTGGAGAAAAACTCATCGAAACTGATGAAGACCAATTTCTCTCCTGTATTGGCGGCCTTCATGAGGGGCATGTTGCATCGGGGGAAAACTACGAAGTGATACTCGACTATTCAGAATAGTCTATTTGAAGAAAAATGGAGCTAATGTTTTCAGAATCCATGGCATGAGAGACATGGCTATGAGGCCGTACACGATATCTTTGATTTTTTCTTTTGATTTTGCTTTCATGTCTTCAGAGGCAACACCTGAAAAGGATATACCGATACCGAGGGTAACGATCATGAGAACGCCGATTATCAAGCTGATAAAGAATATAAATTTATATATATCAGATATCATGATGATAAAAGCGTCGGCTCAGCATACTGTGCATTTGTAACGTGCCATTTGTCAGCTTTGCCCATTACTCGCACTTCCGCCATCTTCGCCTGCGACACCACATGGTTCGCTCGTATAGGTCGATATACACATGTTTGTACCGAGGCCAGATGGGAGGTTGTCTTGAGTAGCCCATACTGAGGTGGCCGTGAGGAGTGCTACAAGTCCTATTAAGATGGGAATTATTTTTTTCATAGTGAATTATATGAGATTAATGCCGACTATTTCGACTATAATGGTATATGATAAGAGAAGAAGTATGGTAGCAAGAAAGGTGTATGTAATGATTCTTTTGCCTTTGTCTCAACGTTCTTCATCGCCACCAGCAGTGATATAAAAGTATGCTCAAACAATGATAAATACGATAGCCACAGGCCCAGCCATAAAGAGAAAGAAATTTCCCACACTCATCAATATGCTCATAAGCCCAGATGTTTTCAGAGGTCCTCAGAAAAATACAGCTTTGTATATTCACTCGATAAAACCTATGATAATAAGCGCGACAATACCATATATGATTCTCATTTTTCCTTTATCTGATCTGTCTTCACTGTTACCACGAAAGAGCATGGTGAATCCGCCCCAAGTAAACATCACAACTGCCGCAGCTATCATGATGACTTCGAGGAATTTCATAATAGCGACCGTGCTTCCATTGCCCCAGAAATTCTGTGCGCAGAAAAAATAATTACACTGATACAGGTCTCATTCTGTGAATATTCATCCAGGATCTCTCGTCGAGACTGTCTGTACTTTTCTCCAAAAATTATCTTCGAGATATGTGCTTCCTGTGACTATGTTGTAGATGAGTTCTGGTATATTGATAAGAAAAAGACCTATAATAATAAGAAGTATTCTGTATTTTCCATCGTTTTGTTTTTCCTCATCGCCCATGCTGGATATCCAGAGATAGCCAACATAGAGCATTGCTAGGAGCGCAACGCCATTGAAGGCAATCTGTGCTGCCTGTATTAATTCTATGGCGACATTTTGTATCGTGCCTTTGAAGTCACTACCATTTGTTTTGATGAGGGAATTGTTTGAAAGAGTGCTATTATTGAGATCTACGATGCCACTTGCTCCCCAGCTATAATAAGCGACAAAAAGTAGAGAACAGAGTATGATATGCGGGAGGGCGTAGCGGAAATGTTTTATAAATTCTTTCATACTTATACGTCTTGATTGGTGAAAAATCCTATATAATCATCACGATGAATAATGCCTTTTTGTTCCAGTTCCTGGGCATAGATATACATAGGAATCATTCCTTCGCTTCGTCACATCTGGATAGCATTGTCGACTTGTGCTAGATCACCAGTACGTATCAGATTTTTGATACCACTATTCACGAGCATGAGCTCAAAAAGAGCAACTCGCTTATTGCTTCCATCACGTCGTGGAACGAGTCTCTGAGAGAGCACGCCGAGGAGACTGTCTGCGATACGGGTGAATATCTGTCTCTGTTGATCAGGGTCAAAGAATTGTACAATACGACTCATAGTCTGGACGCTACCGGACGTATGGAGAGTCGAGAAGACAAGATGTCCTGTTTCTGCGAGATTGAGAGCAGCTTCGACTGTGTCTGTATCACGCATTTCTCAGACCATGACGATATCTGGATCTTCTCGCATCGCTGCTCGGATGGCTGCGACAAATGAATTCGTATCTCGCCCCACCTCACGCTGATTAAATATTGATTTTTTATCTGAAAACAGGAACTCAATTGGATCTTCAATGGTGATGATTTTTTCACCACGTGTTCTATTGATCTCTTCGAGCATGGCGACAAGTGTTGTGGACTTTCATGATCCTGTAGGGCCCGTGACGAGAACGAGACCTTGCTTTGCCTTGAGGAAAGAGCTAATCGCCTGCGGAAGACCGAGCTCCTCTATACTTTTGGCATTTTGTTCGATACGACGAAAGGTAAAAGTGAGATTTTCGAGAGACCAGGCACCATTAACTCGGAATGATATGTGGCTTTCTTTTGATATATAACCAAAGTCGACATCATGCATTTTATCGAGCTTTTCTGCTAATTCTGGATGTTTTTGGAGGACAGCAGTTTTTATCTGCATGAGATGTTCTGATGTGAGCACAGGTTCCTGCTCTATTTTGATGAGAACACCTTCGACACGATAAGTAATTGGTTTATTGGTCGAGAGATGGACGTCGGATGCTTTTGCTGCTATTGCATATCCGAGGACCTTTTCTATATCGAGCGTTTTTTTGGTATCATCAGTGAAGAATTTCCAATTTTTTAGTTCTTCTGACTGATTTCCCATGACTTTCTCGACTGCACCTTTTTCTTTTTGATTTTGTATAAAGTCGATTACCTGAGGAAAGTGTTCTCGAGCATAAGCTTTTCCTTCTTCAACGGTTGTCACCACCTGAGCCATTTGTTTTACGCCAGTGATCTCGAGTATATCGCTCATACCACCTGGTACGATGATGACGCCACCTCCAGAAGCATGGATAAACTTGGCTATTTCGAGGATACCAGTAATAAAGGCAGTTTTGAGTCCTGTAACTTTTGTGAAATCTATAAGAGCGACTTGAGGCGCTTCTTTAGCGTATTTCACCATAGTTCCAAAGACAGGTGGCGATGTTTTTTCATCTAGAATTCCGACACAAGTGACGGTAAGTATGCCATCTTGTTGGCTAACGAGGGTTTGAGTGAGTTCCATACGTGTATACTAGCATAGAATTTTCTTTCCTGCCACTCGATTCCTGTACAAAAAGCTCTCTCAATATTGACTTATATTATTACTTAATTCTAATAACTTTAATCCCTTCATCTGCCCCCTCTTTTTTACTTCTTCGCATAAGGGGGTGGTCTTCAGGTGCTGTTGGTGAATTTGATGGCGCGAGTGAATCTATATCTATCTCGACCTGTTTTACTTGTGTATTTGCACCTGATGAGAGGAGGCCGCGTACCACACGATGATTGATCTCATCAATCATCGTGATAAAGAGAGTGTATGCTTTTTCTTGATAGACAAGAAGTGGTTGTTTTTGGTTGTATCCTTCAAATGCTACATCCTCACGCAAGTTTGCCATACGTTCTATATGTTCCATCCAGAGCTGGTCGATAGCTGCGAGATAGACTTCACGTTCGAATTGTTCAAAACTTCTGTCTTTGAAGAGTTCTTTTACTGATAAGAGTTTTTGATTCCAGAGTTCGTAAACTTTTTTTATCATCTCATCAGTTTTATCGTGTTCTATGACAACTGTGGAGCCGAGTATATCGCTCATGCTTGAGCTTATTTTTTCGAGATTTATGTGTCACTCTTCTTCATGTCGCATGACGAGGCGCTCTGCTTCATCATGAAGTATTTTATCTATTTGTAATTGTATATCGCTATGGGCAGATTCTCCACGGGCGAAATCTTCTAGCATCTTCTGTCTCCGTCCGTAGACGATAAGACGATGTTGGTTGAGTACATCATCGTATTCGAGGACGTGTTTTCGCATGTCAAAGTGTCGTCCTTCTACTTGTTTTTGGATGGTAGTAATTCTTTTTGTGAGAGTTTTGCTCTGGATCAGTGGCTCATCAGCAGGAAGACTCGCGAAAAAACCAGAATTGAACATTGCGAAGAGCTTATCGCCTCCAAATATACGCATGATATCATCAGCAGGGGAGATGAGAAATTGACTCATACCAGGATCACCCTGTCGGCCTGCACGTCCACGAAGTTGATTATCGATACGACGAGTTTCGTGTTTTTCAGTACCGAGAATTGCGAGGCCGCCGAGCTCAGCGACGCCTTCCCCGAGCTTGATATCAGTACCTCGACCTGCCATGTTGGTGGCTATCGTAATAGCATTTTTTTGACCCGCATTTCCGACTATTTCAGCTTCACGAGCATCTTGTTTTGCATTGAGTACTTCGTGTTTGATTCATTTTTTGGTGAGCATGTCCGAGAGAAGCTCAGATTTTGCGACAGAGACGGTTCCGACAAGAATCGGTTGGCCAGTAGCATGGATTTTTTCGATAGTTTTGACTATGTAGGCAAATTTCCCTTGTTCATTTTTGAAGAGGAGATCAGCCCGGTCATCTCGAATCATCGGCTTATTTGTGGGTATTTGTACGACATCGAGACCGTAGATTTTTTGAAATTCTTCTTCTTCAGTTTTTGCTGTACCTGTCATACCGGAGAGCTTTTCGTAGAGACGGAAAAAGTTTTGATAGGTGATACTGGCGAGAGTTTTACTTTCTCTCTGTATCGTTACGCGTTCTTTTGCTTCGAGGGCCTGGTGGAGCCCGTTGCTAAAACGTCGTCCTTCCATGACACGACCAGTGTGCTCATCGATAATCATGATATCATCACCTCGCACGAGATAGTCTATATCACGGATATAACACGCTTTCGCTCGGAGTGAATTTTCGATATGATGGAGGTCATTGTAGTGATCACTGACAAATATGTTTTCGATACCGAGTTGTTTTTCGATTCTGACAATACCATCTTCGGTGAGAGCAACAGTTTTTGTCTTTTCGTCTATTTCGTAATCTTCTGGGTGAGAGAGTTTTGCTGAAATTTGTGCGAATTTGAGATATTTTGAAGTGGGTTCATCGTCAGGTGCCGAGATGATGAGAGGAGTTCGTGCTTCATCAACGAGAATTGAGTCTACTTCATCGACGATTGCGAAAGCTCGGCGAGACATTACTTGATCATGAACACTGCGTGCCATATTATCACGCAGATAGTCAAAACCAGCTTCAGTATTTGTCACATAGACAACATCAGAGGAGTATTGTTTTTTCTTTTCAATTGATGACATGTTATTCAAAATGACACCAGTCGTGAGACCCAGTGTACCGTAGATGATACTCATCTCGCTTGAGTCTCGTTTTGAGAGATATTCATTGACCGTGACAACGTGAACTGGGTCTCCAGATAGGGCATTCAGGTAGGCTGCTATAGTTGCCACGAATGTTTTACCTTCACCCGTACGCATTTCAGGTATATTTCCTCCATTGAGCGTCAATGCTCCTACGAGTTGAACATCAAACGGTATCATATTCCATGTTTTTGTAGAGCCATCTGAGAGGGTAAACTCTTGACCATAGATCAGTTCACTCGCACGTCTATGAAGCGCAAGTGCTTCAAAACGGAGAGATTGCACCATGTTTTCTCGGGCTGTGATATAGTTTTTTTTATTCTTTTCGTGTGCTTCTGTTTTTTCTACGATAGACAGTTCATCCGAGTTATCGATACGGTCTTTTTCTGTTATGAAATCAAGCCTTATAGGGTCAAATTGTGCTCGAAAATCACGAGTTTTAGCCTGTACGGCATCGACTGAGCTTATTGTTTTTTTATATTCTTCCTCTATTTTTTTTATTTTTAAGAGGTCTTTTTGGTATCCATGGAGAACGGCAATTGTTGGGTCACCGAAGAGGCGAGAGAGGAGAGACATAGATTGCTTTGAGAGGCTAGAAAAATTTGTTTGCATCATATAAAAAAACCATCATAAAGCAATTTATTACGATGGAGAGAGGCTTGCTTCTAAAATATAATTATTTTACTCTTTGATATACAGAAGTTCTTTGAGAGTTTTTTTTGGTAAAATTTTCCTTTGTGCATCTCATTTTTCAATTTTTTCATGCATTTCTCTCTGGATCACCGTCTCCAGTTCTACACAAGTACCAGCCTGTGCTCCGTAGGTTGATTCGCCAGAGAGCATGAGATGGTCTGGACCAGTGAGGACGGATTCTTTCATGTCATATATTTCTTCTGTTGTTACTTTGCCTTCGGGCGTGAGCATGCTCTCGAGAAATCCTGTCGCACAGATTGACTCGATTCAGGATTTTTCACAAAGAGTAAAGAAATGCGTCTGTATGTCGTGCATATTTATAACTGCTCGGGGGTCCATCTCGACCCGGAGATCTCATCGTCCGAGCATCGCGAGAGAGAGGTATCCTAAGTTAAGTATTTTATCGAGATTATAAACAGCGTATGGTGTCTCAAATTTCCCTCAAAGATTTCCGGTGTATTCATAATCATCACGGATGATTTTCACGAAATGTTCTATATCGTTCGGTGTACTAAAATACGACACCATGATATTATCGACATACTCGAAGCCAAGAACGCTCCGAGCAAATTCTATACTTTTTTTGTCATGGTCTGTTATGCAGTCTATACCGAGAGGCTTATTTCTTACGCAGATTCATTTGCGACCGCCAAGTGTAAATGTATCCTCTCCTGAGAGTATCTCACTACATTCTATAATAGCTTTTGTATCAGATTTTTCTCTGACAATAGCTGTCATCTTTCCATCATCAAATATCACAGTATCTCCGATATCCATAACCTGAATAATTTCTGGGAAACAGACTCGCAATTTTCCTTTTGTACAAAAGCGTTCCTCGGAATCACCCGAAGCGTAGCATGCTTCAAACTTGTCACCTATTTGTACCGGTATCCCACCTGTACCAGGCATAGTTTCGTGGATACGAGGCTTCGGTCACTGGAGATCTATCAGGATGGGGGAGTGTTGATGGATGACTTTGAGATATTCGGCAAGAGTAGAGAGGTCTGATTCTTTACCGAGGTGTGAACAATTAAATCTGTATATACCGATCAGATCAAGAATCTCTGGTCTCTCCATGACTGCTTTCGTGAGCGCAGGGCCATGTGTAGCAACTATATAATCTCTTGGGTTTATCTTGTTTTCTCGTCCAATTGGAGGGGTTTTTTTTAAAATTTCTATGGCTGACTGATATGTTTGTGACAATTCTAACATAGGGCGATTGTATAGATAAAAAGTCTTATTCAAGAGTCTTCTTCTTTTTTATAAATTCTTCTCATGAATAAATAAATTTTCCATTTTTCGCCTTTTCTCTATACTAGCGCCGATTATTTCCCTATTCTTTTCTTATGCAAGCTACGAGTAAAAAGATTTCGAGTAACACCTACGAAGTCACTATCAAAGAGGGTGCGACAGAGATGGAGCACTACAAAAAATCAGCAGCAAAAATGATCGCTGGTGACCGTCAATTTCCCGGATTCCGCAAGGGTGATGAAGTCCCTATGGACGTCATCGAGCGTGAAATCGGTGCTGACCGTCTCATGGGCGAAGCTATCGAACAAGCACTCCAGGCTCTCTATCCAAAGGCCCTCAAAAAACTCGGTATACAACCAGTTGATCTTGGTGAGATTAAAGAACTCAAATCTCATTCTCCACTCGAGGCAACGCTCATCGTCGAGGTGGCTCCAGAAGTGAAGCTCGATATGAAAAAAATCGAGAAAATTAAGGTCGAAGTCGCAGAAGTTTCTGTCTCTGATGAAGAACTCCAAAAAGAACTCGATGAGATTATTAACCGAGGAACGCATTTTCATCCTCGTGGTGCTCATCATGGTCATCATCATGATGAAAATGGTGATGTTGCAGAGGTGACAGATACAGCTATCCAAAATGGCGACCGTGTCCGTCTCAATGCTATCGGATCTGATAAGCGTGGCGGTAAAATAGATGAACGAATGGGGCTCAAAGATTTTGATCTTACCATCGGCTCAAAGATGATGATTCCAGGATTTGAAGAAGCTCTTATCGGTGCAAAAGAAGGCGATGTCGTAGAATTTGATATTACATTCCCAGCTGACTATCACAGCAAGGATTTCGCTGGTAAAAATGCATTTTTCTCATGCACTATCCTCACTGTAGAATACCCACATAAGCCAGAATGGTCAGAAGAATATATCGAACGTGTTTGGGGTAAAAAACTTTCACTTTCTGATTTTAAAGTTGAATACCGAGAGGCTATGCTCTCTGATCGAAAGGATAAAGCTCGTTCTGATGCTGAAGAAAAGCTCTCGAGCGAACTCATCGATGTGACAAAGCTCGAAGTCGGTCCAAAAATGCTCGCAAAAGAAGTCGAAAATCTCTGGCAATATCACAATCGTGAGATAGAGAAGCAGAACATGGATATAAAGTCATACCTTGAGCACTTAAAAACATCTGAAGATGCATTTAAGAAGGAACATATTGAACCATCTGCTCTTCGTCGTATCAGCTCTATGCTCATCCTCGAAGCGCTTAAGGCTCACTATAAGCCAGAAATTACAGATGAAGCAGTCATGGCAGAACTCAAAAAAGTCTTTGCTCGATATGCTGGTGATGCAGAATTTGAGAAACGTCTCACTGAGATGGCAAAACCAGGAACCGATCATTTCAATGACATAAAGTCTCGTCTCGAATACCGATCAATTATTGATAGGTTTTTGAAATAAAAATCTGATTTAAATTGAAATTCACCTCCTAATTTTAGGAGGTGAATTTTTTTATGGATGATTAGCTCATCCTGGATTTGCTGGAGT